>JAODNG010000193.1 GCA_025465385.1 Pseudonocardiales bacterium | reverse complement strand
CGGGCGAGCCCGGCAAGCCGGGGGAGCCGGGACCTCGGGGCGAGAAGGGCCTGCCCGGAGAGCAGGGCCAACCCGGCGAGCGTGGTGAGCAGGGACCGCGCGGTGAGCAAGGTCCCCGCGGTGAGCAGGGCGAAAAAGGCGAGCCCGGCGAGCAGCGCCCCGGTGGCGAGCAGGGCCTCCGCGGTGAACAGGGGCCGACCGGTGAGCCCGGTCCCGCTGGGCCGGCCGGACCGCCCGGACCGCAGGGCAAGCCCGGACCGCAGGGGTTGCCGGGCCCACAGGGACAACAGGGCTGGGCGCCCGAGCCCGGTGGCCAGCCGCAGCAGGTGGCGGGATGGGCCAAGCCGGCGAGCTCGAAAACCGTGTCCGGCCTCGAATCCGGCGTCGCGATGATGTTCACTCCGGTCCATATCTTCACCTCAGTGTTCGACAACATGATCAAGCTCCAGCAGAAGACCTGGGCCAACATGATCGGGGCCGCGAGCACCGGTTCCCAAGACGCGAACAGGTACTGATCGACTCAGCGTGCTCCGGCGGGCGCTTCCCCTACGACACGGGAAGGCGCCCGCCGATGCGTTGAGGGCTGATGGCATAGGAGAAACCGACCGGCATTTCTGCTGGCGGATAGCATTGTTGGCGGAATTGAAACCTCGAGAGCGTGAACCCTCACACACTTCGAGGTCTGTTGTCGACGCTTCGACGCTGATTGTCTAGGGTATCCCGGCAGGTCAACCGGCCGGAACGGTCCCCGGTGCTCACGGCGATCGTCGGGGAATGCCACCAGAATCGCACTCGGAGCTGAGGCGGGGCGCTCATTGGGCGGGTAGCCGAGACGCCGAAGAGCTGCTGGCTGAACGGGGCGTCTCGCTGTGGTCGATGCGGGGTCTGAAACGACTTGGCTCCATTCAGGTGATCGGCGCGGGCACGCGTTCGGGTAGAACCTTCGCTGCAGCCACTACCAACTCGGCGTAGACACCAATCCGCGGCAGCTCCTGGCAGCCTTCACTGAACTTACCCACGCCATCTGATCGAGCCAACACAGCGGAAATTTCGCCTCTTTCCGCCCGTGCAACAGAGCCCGCCGACATTATTGCCGCATTCTGATCCAGACGGGCTACCTTCCGGCGATCACTGCGCTCGACGTTGTCCTTACCTCGCGCCAGCGGGCGCCTCATCGAACGCGGCAAGTACTGCGTCGGTCACCTCGTCTAGCCTGGGCAACTCCCAGCCGCACATCCCGGGCTTGACCCGCCAATGCACGACACCGGGCAGACAGGGTGACGGCGGCAGCGGTACCCAGCCGCCCCGAGCGTGCAGCACGACGTCGGGATGGTGCGCTAGCTGGTGGTGCAGCGTGCCACCGCCGAGTATCGGAAACAGCCACCGCCCGGTGGGCGTGGCGGCGATGGGAACCAGAGCGTCGATAACCCGCAGTCCGATCGCGGTCGCCTGTCCGAGCTCGGCAGGCAGTTCGAGCGCATCGACGCCCATGCCGGTGGCCAACAGCACGCTAAACGGGTGACCGGACCACAGTTCAGCGACGCGCTCAGGGCCGCAGCCGGCCAGTTGTGTCCAGTTCAAGTGCACCGGCACAGAGGCATGCTGCCCGGCGCCGCTGCGGGATGAGGAGGGCATACCGACCCAGTGACCACTGCGGGGATAGCTGCCGGGGACCACCGGCCAGCCGTGGTCGGCGAGGGTGATAGCTTCCGCCCGCACCTCGGTGCGGAAGGCGTCCCTCCAAGCGTCCGTCCAGTCCATCTCGGCTCCTTCGCTGTGACCGTTTCCAAGGTCACTCAACACCTCATCCAAGCCGCCCAGATACCGTGATCCGCGTGATGTCGCTGGTCGGTGGCTGTAATGCGTCGAGCGTTGGAACACCCCTGACGCGGATACCGCTGGGTGCAGTCCAGATAGCCATCGGTTTCCGTTCGTCGCATGATGAGACCCTTCGCCGCGATCTGCTGCAGATGGGTGCGTGCAGGAACGGATATGGGCGGGACACCGCGAACCGATGATCCCGCGCATGGTGGAGGTCACGGTGCGAATCGATGTGTACCGCCGCTCGGCGTGCCCAGTGTAAACCTGACGCGGCATGTCGATCTTCGTTCTCGGATCGCTGATCATCTAGCGGCAAAGTGCGATCCAGCCCAGTAACCGCACCAGCGCGGACAGCACACCAAACATCCCGATCGGAAATCCCATCGCCCGGTGATCAGACCGGTGCAGAAGTTGACGTTGGGATAGAGTTCGTGCCACGAAGTAGGCGTCGCCGAGCAGCGCGTCGTTGACCCCCAGCCTGTGCATAAGCTTGTCCTCGGTCTTTCTGGCGATCTTCTTGCATCGCCGTCCCGGTGGTTGCCGTCGTAGATGCCGGATCCGCTCCCTCTACCAGGCCAACCGGCCAAACCCGGACACCGTCGATCCGCTCAACCCCCGCTCCACCCGCACCTAAAGGGTCAGACGCCAGAAGCAACCAGTGATCAGGGTCGCATAGTGTGCGCGGGCAGAGGCAGAGTCAGAAGGGCACGCCGTGGCGCTCCCCGCCCCCGGTTGTGGGTGGCCTCCATGTCCCGCCGCTCGGCGACCAACAAGTCAATGACCTGCCCGAACTGGTCGATTGCCCGGTACAAATATGACCACCGTCCCGCGATCTTGGCGTAGGTCTCATCCACGAACCAGCGATCACCTGGCGCATGACGACACGGTCGCGCGGCGTCGATCAACAAGGGTGTGAACCGCTGCACCCACCGGAAGATCGTGACGTGATCGACCTCGATGCCCTGCTCGACCAGCAGCTCGTCCACGTCGCGGTTAGGAGAGTCCGAAGCGCAGGTATCACCGCACCGCCAAGGTGATCACCTCCGGCGGGAACCGAAATCCAGCGAAGCCCGATCTCGGTGCGGACACTCGGGCAGGGCGACGACGCATCACCCCAGCCTGTCCGCTTGCGATGATCGCCGATGCAACAGTGCCTCTTGGCTGGCCCGGACAGGAGTTTGCCTCAGTTGGCCACCAGGTGGCGCAGTGAGCGCAGTGGTATCTGGGCCCACGAGGGGCGGTAGCGGGTCTCGTACACGGTCTCATAGACGGCTTTGTCCAGTTCGTAGGCGCGTAGCAGTACCTGGGAGCTGCGCGGGTCGGCGCCGGCCACGTCGGTGTAGCCGTCGCAGAACGCCTCGCGGTTGCGCACCGCCCATTCCTGGGCGCGGTATTGCAGCTGTCCGCTGGGATCGCTTGCGTCGTGTTGCCATTCGGCGAGCTGGTGGTAGGCGGCGTAGTGGAACGAGCGCAGCATTCCGGCGATGTCGCGCAGCGGCGAGTGGGGTGCGCTCCGCTGCGCTAAGGGTTTGGCGGGTTCGCCCTCGAAGTCGATGAGCAGCCACCCGGTGGGGGTCCGCAGCGCCTGGCCGAGGTGCAGATCGCCGTGCACCCGCTGCACGCTCACTCCGGGCGGCACGGCTGCTACCGCGCGGAAGGTCGAGCGCAGCGCGGGCGCCAGCTCGGCCAGCTCCGGCACCACTGACAGCGCCTCCTCCAGCCGGCGGGTCATCCCGTCAGATACCGCGGCCAGGTCCTGGGAGTCCAGTGTGGACACCCCCAGCGCGGTGGCGAGGTCCGCGTGCACCGCGGCTACCACCTTACCGAGCCGGTAGGCCTCGCTGGCGAAGTCGCCGCCGACCTCGTCGGCCCGCAGGTCGGCCTCCGCCAGCAGATCACGGACGCTGACCAGCGCCATGGTCCAACCCTCGACGGAGTTCGCGGCGTACTGCTGCAGGATCCCGAACGAAGCAGGCTCGCCGTGTAGGGAACCTTCGATGGCGCCCAGCAACTGAGCGACGTGGGTGCATCCCACCTCGCGCAGCGCCCGGTGCAGCTCGAGGTCGGGGTTGAGGCCGGGCGTCACTCGGCGGAACAGCTTGAGGATGGCCTGCTCCCCGTAGACCACGCAGCTGTTCGACTGCTCGGCGGTCACCATGCGAGCCGGCACGTCGTGCGGCAGCTGCGCTCCGGGCTCCAGCACAAACCGCAGCGGACCGACCTGCTGTTCCCGGGCGAGCAGGTCGAGCACGACCTGGGTCAGCTGTG
>JAODNG010000186.1 GCA_025465385.1 Pseudonocardiales bacterium | reverse complement strand
AAACACGTAAGCCACGACTGGAACGATCCACTAGAGACCATTCGCATGAAGGCGGAAGGGACGTTCGAATACCAGGCGTTGCTGTTCATTCCATCCCACGCGCCGCTGGACCTCTTCATGCGGGATCGCAAGCGCGGTGTCCAGTTGTACGTGAAACGCGTCTTCATCATGGATGATTGCGATGCGCTCATGCCTGAGTACCTGCGCTTCATCAAGGGTGTGGTGGATGCGCAGGACCTGTCGCTGAGTGTATCGCGAGAGACCCTCCAGCAAGATCGTCAGATCCAGTCGATGCGCCGACGCCTGGTCAAGAAGGTACTGTCCACGGTGAAAGACATGATGACCGACAACGTCGACCATTACAAGACGTTCTGGACGGAGTTCGGCCGCGTCATCAAGGAAGGTCTCATCAACGACTTCGAAAATCGCGACACGCTCCTCGATATCGCATCATTCGCGTCAACGTACCAGGCAGAAGAGTTGGCCACCTTACGTCAATACCTGGACCGCATGAAAGACGGACAAGAGGAGATCTACTACATGACGGGGGAGTCGCGGTCGACGATCGAAAGCTCCCCGCATATGGAAGCCCTTCGAGCCAGAGGCTTTGAGGTGCTACTCTTGACCGATCCGGTCGACGAGATGTGGGTCGAGTCGGTCCGTGAGTTCGACGGCAAGCGGTTCCAGTCGATCGCCAAGGGACAGGTCGATCTTGACACCGAGGAAGAGAAACAAACGGCCGAAGCCGAACGCGACCAGCAGAAGAAGGACTTCGCGGACCTGCTGTCCTGGATGGCGACTACGTTGCAAGAGGACGTCAAGGAGGTGCGACTGTCGTCGCGCCTCACCACCTCGCCCGCCTGTATCGTCGGAGATACGTACGATGTCACGCCAACCCTGGAGAAGATGTATCGCGCCATGGGGCAGGACGTGCCGCGTATCAAGCGCATCCTCGAGCTTAATCCCACGCACCCACTGGTAAGCGGACTGCAGAAGGCTTACGGGGAGCGCAAGGACGGGCTGGCGGAAACGGCCGAACTTCTTTACGGGATGGCACTGCTAGCAGAGGGTGGTGAACTGAACGATCCGGCACGTTTCATACGCTTACTGACGGATCGACTGGCGCGGACGCTATGAAGGCTCAGGAGTAGCGCCGGGTACGTCGTTCAAGGCCTCCGGCACGGTGTCGGCGAAGGTGAAGTGTTCCCGCAGACCGGTAGTTTCCAGTACCAGGTTGGCCGTCCGGGACTTACTCACCAGCCGCAGGTGGTGGCCTTGGTGGGTAGCGAGTTCGTTCGCCTCGAACAGGGCGCGCAGTCCGGAAGATGCTAGGTATCGCACACCATCAAGGTTCACCACGACGACCCGCGCAGCAGTCAAGTGGGTGATCAGACAGTCGAGTAGTTGCTGCGCGGTCAGGGCGTCTACCTCACCGGTCACGGTGATGACCCGCATATCGGGACTGTGCTCGGCCACATGTAGACCGACGATGTCCGCCGGGAAGACGCTGTTCATCCTTGAATAGTATAACGAATGTATAACGCACGTCACAGAGACACGCCCCAGCCTGCCCAGGGGTTCGCCTCAGAGCGGCCGGAGCCAGACTCCAGAGTGGGCGCCCGGCCGCATGAACGCCTAGACCTGTTGCATGTGCGGCGCGCCGAGGCGCCCAGGGGAGGGGGTGACCGCGCCACCTAGTGACCCACTACCCTCACCGCGAGCCCCTGGGAATCATCCCGAGCGGAAGCCCCGGATGCCCCGTCTTCGTTGCCTGGGGTGGTGGAGGTCGACTGTCCGGAAAGATCGGTAGCAAGGAGGCCGCGATGGCTGGGGCGGTGTGTTAGGCGCTGGCGACACCAGCCGAGGCGGGTCCTTGTTGGCTCACCGGGGGCTGCTGTACGGCTCGGAAGAGGAGTTCCTGGCGGGCACTGTTCCGTTCATTCGGGATGGTTTGGAGCGCGGTGACCCGATCCGGATCGCGACCACCGACCGTAATGCCGGTTGGCTGCGAGCGGCGCTGGGTGTGGATGCGCGGCAGGTGGCGTTCTGGGATAGCAGCCAGAGGTGCCGGCATCCGGTACGGGCACTCGCGGCCCTGCACGGTGTTGTGCACAAGATGGGCGCGAGCGGCCAGCGGCTGCGAATCATCCGGGAGCCGTGGTGGACGGCCTGCACCGCGCAAGAACGGAAAGAGTGGGCCCGGCACGAGTCGATCGTCAACACCGCGCTTGCCTTTGCCAATGCCGCCCTCGTGTGCACCTACGATACCTGCATTGTTAATCCCGATGTGCTGGACAACGTGGGTCGGACCCACCCCGAGTTGGTTGTCGACGGCGGCTCGCGGCCCAGCCCGACCTACGCCGACCCGGCGGTATTCAACGCCGAATGCAACAGGTCCCCACTGCCTGAGCTGCCGCCCCCAACCCTGTGGCTGAGGTTCCACGAACTGGATCAGCTAGCCGCCTTGCGGGCGTTCGTGACGTCCCATGCCACCCAGACGGGAGCGGCTACGCAGCATGTCGAGCAGTTTGTGCAGGCGGTCGACGAAGTCACGACCAACGCCATCCAGCATGGCGGTGGGGGCGTGCTGCAGATCTGGGCTGATCGGCAAACGATGACGTGCGAAGTCAGCGACACCGGTGGAGGGTTGGGCGACCCCTTGGCGGGGCACCTGCCTCCCGGCCGCCGTGCTGTGCGGGGACGTGGGCTGTGGATAGCCCGGCACTTCAGCGATCTCATCGAACTTCACAGCGACCCAGCGGGCACGACCGTACGGCTACATCTGACGCCGCCCTCCGACGGACGCCGTGCTGCTTAGGGTCAGGCGCGGTGGTTCGAGCGCGCAATACGACAACCGCGCGCCTGAAACTAGTTGGTGAGGGCGTCCGGCATGTTGTCGGCGAAGGGCAGGTGCTTCCGCAGTCCGGTGGCCTCCAGCGACCGATTGGCGGTGCAGGAGTTGCACACCAACCGCAGATCGCGACCCTTGTGTTTGGCAAGTTCATTCGCCTCGAACAGTACGGTTAGTCCAGCCGACGCCAAGAACCGCACACCATCAAGGTTGACCACCAGGACCTGGGCAACAGCCAGTTGCGCGATCAGACAGGCGGCCAGTTCCGGCGCGGTGACCATGTCTACCTCACCGGTCACGGTGACGATGCGTAGATCGGAACCATGCTCGGCCACCCGTAGATCCACGGTATCTGACGGAAAGGCGCTGTTCATCTGCGCACGATATAGCGACAAGTCACAAAGAGGCACCACAGACCCGGGGTCAGCGTCGCCGAGCGGTGTTATCTCATCGATAAGCGGCAACGGACGACCAACCTGT
>JAODNG010000167.1 GCA_025465385.1 Pseudonocardiales bacterium | reverse complement strand
GTAGACATAGATCAGGCCCTTGTTGGCCTGGGCGGCCTCGGCGATGCGGTCCACCCGCGCGCCGGCGAGCCCGTGCTGGGCGAACTCCGCGAAGGCGGCGTCCAACAGCCGGGCCCTGGCAAAACCTCGTGCAGCAACGGCCTTCACGGCTGCGCCCCCAGTGCCGGACAACACATCCCCACTCCCAGGCTGACCGAGGCATGAATCACTAACCAGTTAGATTCAGACTCGCACGAGTGTGACTGTTCGGCAATAAATAGTTACAGCTCGTTGCTCGGTGTCGAAATCGCGGGGCGTGAGCCTGGACGGCGACCACGCGCAGCGAGCCCGTTCTGGGCGAACCCTTCGCCGTCTCGCGGCGTGGCCCTGCTCCGCGGTGGAGCCGCCGAGCGCACCTCGGAGCCTCGGAACCGTGCAACAAACTGTAACTATCTGGTTATTGACGAGTGGTCAAGGTCGTGCGACCTTAGATCTAACTAGTTAGTGTAAGCCGTTCCCGGTAGCACGCAGGTAAAGGGACGCCATGACAGTGATCGTCGATCAAGACGCGGGTGGTGGCGCCGGTCGGGGCGTGGTGGTCGCACCGGAGGTTTTCAACCAGCGCGATGAGGAGGACACCGTGATGTTGCCGCAGCCCCCGCCCGCGCGACGGGGCGAGAGGTCTGTCAGGTGCCCCGGTGGTGGCCCGGCCCGACGATCCAGCTGGACGAGTCATGACCTCGGCCTCCGCTGACCGGAACGGCTCCGTCGGAGGTGACGGCGATGGGGCCGTGGCCGTACTCGGCCCGGGCTCGGCCTCCGGTAGCCCGGCTCCCGCCCAGGGATGGATGCTGCCGCTGGTGGTGCTCATCGTCGGGAGCTTCATGTCGGTCCTGGACACCAGCATCGTCAACGTCGCCATCTCGCGCATCCAAAACGAGTTCGGGGCGACCACCGAGGATGTCCAGTGGGTGGCCAACGGCTACACGCTCACGCTGGGCGTGGTGGTGCCGCTAAGCGCCTGGCTCAGCGACCGCTTCGGGCTCAGCCGCCTCTACATTGTGTCGCTGCTGGGCTTCGGAGCTGGCTCAGCTCTGTGCGGGCTGGCGGGGAGCTTGAACACCCTGGTGGCGTTCCGGATCGCGCAGGCCATCGGCGGGGGCATCCTGCCGGTGCTCACACTGTCGATCCTCTACCGGATCGTCCCCCGGGAAAAGATCGGGACCGCGATGGGCCTCTATGGCCTCGGGGTCCTCGTCGCGCCGGGAATCGGACCCAGCCTGGGCGGCTACCTGGTCGAGTACATCAGCTGGCGCTGGATCTTCTACGTCAACGTGCCCATCGCTATCTTGGGTGCCATCGCCGCGGTGCTGGTGTTGCCCCACTTCCCCCCGGTGCGCGCGGGCCGCTTCGATGCGCTCGGGTTTCTCACCGTGGCCACCGGATTGTCCACCCTGCTGCTGGCCCTGTCGGAGGGACAGATGTGGGGATGGGGGTCCTACAAGATCTTGGTACTGCTCACGGTGAGCGTGCTGAGCCTGGCCCTGTTCGTGGTGATCGAACTGGAGATCGACGAGCCGCTGCTCGACGTCCGGGTGTTCCGTTACTGGGCGTTCACCAACTCGTTGCTGTTGATTTCGGTGTTGTCGATCGGGTTGTTCGCGGTGTTGTTCTACATACCGCTGCTACTCCAGATGGGGCTGGGGCTGGCACCGTTCCCGACTGGCCTGGTGCTGCTGCCCCAGGCGCTGGTACTGGCCGTGCTCACGCCGATCTCCGGACGGCTCTATGAACGCCTCGGTCCCCGGTGGCTGGCCATTGTTGGTTTGCTGATCGTGGCGGTGAGCACCTACCGGATGCACCAGATCACCCTGGACGCCTCGCGATCAGAGATCATGTGGTTACTGGTCTTTCGGGCAGTGGGCCTGGGCCTGTGCCTGATACCGATCTTTACCAGCGGTATCGCCAGCCTCCCGCTAGCGCAGGTTCCGCAGGCCAGCGCGTTTAACAACCTCATACGGCAGACGTCCTCGGCGCTAGGCGTGGCCGCGTTCACCGCGCTGCTGACCCGCCAGCAGGCCCAGCAGCTGAGCAACCGCGCCGCACTGCTGCCCGCGAAGACCGTAATCCCGCACCTCCCGACGGGAATCCCCCGCTGGTTGGGGACCTACGCCCTCGACCAGCAGACCCAGCTGCAAAGCTTCGCCACTGCCGTGGATTGGCTGTTCATCATCATCGCGATCCTCACTGCCGCCGGAGTCATCCTTGCGATGTTTCTGCGCTCAGGGCGCGCCCCCGCCTCCGACGACGGCCCCGACGTGGCAGCGTTGGCCGGATAACCGGCTAACCCTGTCTGGATTTCTCGGTGTCGGTGCTGTCGTAGGGCTGGGGGTCTTCCGAGGGGGCGACGAGGCGGCCTACGGCGGTGGTCAGAGCTACCCGATGCCGGTGCAGGCATTGCGGCGACCAGACGTCCTCGGTGGCCGGATCGAGGACGGCATGCGCGGCGTAGAACCGGGAGGTGACCAGTCCCAGCAGCAGGACCAGCAAGTCGGCCGGTTCCAGCTCGGT
>JAODNG010000155.1 GCA_025465385.1 Pseudonocardiales bacterium | reverse complement strand
GTGGGGTGTTCGATAGTCGGGTCGGCTCGGTCTTCGAGTCGGATGTCACCGGGGGCATAAATGACTGCGCCGCGCATCGCGTGGTTCCCTTCTGAATCGTGAGGTGATCCTGGTTTTCGGGTGGTTACTGCGTTCGGTCGATGGTGAGACGGAAGCTGTTGCCGGCTTCGGCGATGGCGTCGAGGCCGGTCTGCATGCGGCCAAGGTGCACGATCCCGGGATCGGGGATGGTCTGGCCGTCGTGGCGGTAGAAGATGGCCAGGTCGTGGTTCGGTGACCAGTAGCCGAGATCGCCGGCCTCGTAGGTGGCCTTCCCCTCGCCGGTGGGGTGCAGGGGGCGGGGCAGCGTTCCCGGTTTCTCGCGGCTGAGCAGGTCGTGCATGTCGAGTGTTAAGGGCAGCTGGGAGGCGAAGTCACGCGCGGTCGGGGTGTCGGCGAGCGTGGCGGTGGCTCGACGTCCGTCGGACTGGCCTCCGGCGATGGTGAGTGTCACCTGCATGGCGTGCCTACTTTCCGAGTCGGATGCCGAGTGTGAGGTGGCGCATGCCGGGGTCGCGGGCGTGCTGGTCAGAGGAGTGCTGCTGGTGCCCCGTGCCGTCGGTCTCGTGGTGTGGCTGCTGGTGCATGCGGCGGCAGCGATCAGTGAGGTCAGTCCGAATGCCGCTGCGGCCGCCAACGCGCTCGTCGACCTGTTTGGTCTCACTGCGGAAGCTCCTTCATCTGGCGTAGCCGGCGATTTGTTGGATCAGCGGGCGGTGTAGCCACCGTCGACCGGTAACGCGATACCCACGACGAAGCTGGCGCCGGGACTGCACAGCCAGAGCACGGCCGCGGCCATCTCTTCAGCGCTGCCCAGACGCCCGATGGGCTGATTGGCGGCGGCTTCGTCGCGGTCGAGGTCACCGGAGTCGATCATGGCGGTGACCATCGGGGTTTCGATGGTGCCCGGGCAGATCGCGTTGATCCGGATGCCTCGGGGCGCGTACTCCAGGGCGGCGCTGCGGGTCAGGCCGATGACCCCGTGCTTGGAGGCGTGGTAGGCGGCCCGGCCAGGTAGCCCGACCAACCCGCCGAGCGAGGAGCAGTTGACGATCGCGCCCGATCCCTGGCTGCGCATCTGGGCGAGCTCGTGCTTCATGCTGGCCCAGATGCCGCGCAAGTTGATTCCGTTCACACGGTCGAAGGTCTCGGCGGTCTCGTCTGCGGCGTCAGTCATCGGGGATTGGATACCGGCGTTGTTGTAGGCCAGATCAAGGCTGCCGAACGTTTCCACGGTTCTGGCCACCGCGGCCGCGACCTGCTGCTCGTCGCTCACATCGCACCGCACGGCCAAGACCCGGTGCCCAGCGTCGGCCAGTTCGTGTTCTGCGGTGCGCAGCGCGTCGTCCCTGACGTCAGCCAACGTCACGGCTGCACCCGCTTCGGCGAACGCGCGCGCGGTCGCCAGCCCCATGCCGGAGCTGGCGCCGGTCACGAACGCGACCTGCCCGCTGAAGTCATAGACCGGGTTCGCGCCCGGCGTTGCCGAGCCAGCTGCCGAACCAGGGTGGGCGGTCATGCGGCGAACACCTGCTTGGCGACGGTCATCGCGGACATGGCCCGCGGCCAGCCGGCGTAGAACGCGATGTGGGTGATCGCCTCGATCAGCTCGGCCTCGGTGTTGCCGTTTTCCTTGGCCAGGCCGAGGTGGTACACGAGCTGGTCGGTAGCACCGAGCGTGGCCAGCACAGACACGGTCACCAGGCTGCGCTCCTTCGGTGACAGCTCGGTGCGCGGCCACACCTGGCCGAACAGCACGTCGTCGGTGAAGTGCACGAAGTCGGGGGCGAACTCTTCGAATGCCTTCTGCGCGCCGGATGGTTCCTTTTCCTGGGTCATGAGGGATTCCTTTCTCTGCGGGTTGGCGGGGTGGCTACTGCGTCAGGTTCGCGGGATGAGTCGCAGGGTGGCGGCGACGGCTTGTTCGGCGAGCATCGGCTGCAGGTAGCGGTCGCCGTATCGGCCGTACTTGGCCCGGTAGGCGTCGCCGATCGCCTCGAGCAGGTCACGCTGGTGCGGGTCGATCGGGGTGAAGGTGACGTCGGCCTGCTGGCCGCGGCGGTCCGGATCGCGCCGCCGGTCGCGCGGTGGCGTGTCGGTACCAGGCGCCGTCGTGTCCGCGGTGGGAGCGCACGTACAGGGCGTTGTCGACGGTGACGATCCAGATCGGCACGAACCCGCGCAGGTTGTCGTCGTCGCGGCGGGTGCTGATGTCGATCTCGTCGGCGGCGCCGAACCGGTCCAGTGTGTGGGCTGGCCAGGCGGAGGGATTCGAGCCGCCGCCGGTGCTGGTGCTGGTTGTGTGGCTGGTCATGAGTGCTCCTTGGTGGTGGGCAGGAACAGGGCGAGCACGGTGGTCAGGGCAATCACGGCGGCGGCGATGAGCAGACTGGTGTGCACGCCGTGCACGAACGTGACGGGGTCGGCCAGGAGGCCACCGAACACGGCGATGGCGAGTGCGCCGCCGACCTGGCGGCTGGTGTTGAACACTCCGGAGGCGACACCGGACTGGGCTTCGGGCACAGAGTCCAGCAGAACGGCGGTCGCCGGCGGTGAGACGGTCGGTCCGCCGAGCCCGACGAGCACCATCAGCCCGGCCAGCAG
>JAODNG010000153.1 GCA_025465385.1 Pseudonocardiales bacterium | reverse complement strand
GCCCTCGCGATGCGTGCGGGGGTCATCCGCTGACCGATACGACTCCGGTTCCGCTGCTGGAGCCGGCCGCGGGGGTGCCACCAGTGGTGGCCTCCGCGGGAGCTCTGGCCACCGCGGTCGCGCTGCTCGACGGAGGCACCGGCCCAGTAGCCGTGGATACCGAACGGGCCTCTGGCTACCGCTACTGGCAGCGCGCCTACCTCGTGCAGCTTCGACGAGAGGGCGCGGGCACGGTCCTTGTCGATCCGATCGGTCTTGACGACCTGTCTGAATTGGCCGACGTGCTCAACCCATTGGAATGGGTGCTTCACGCCGCTTCCCAGGACTTGCCGTGCCTCGGCGAACTGGGGCTGCGTCCTGCTGCGGTATTCGATACCGAGCTGGCCGCTCGATTGGCCGGGTACGAGCGGGTGGGTCTGGCGCCACTCGTCGAAGAGTTGCTGGGGTATCACTTGCAAAAGGGACACGGCGCCGCGGACTGGTCCCGCCGACCGCTGCCCGCGGACTGGCTGACCTACGCCGCGCTTGATGTCGAGCTGCTGCTGCCACTGCGTGCGGCGATCGCCGCCGAACTGGAGGCCCAGGGCAAGTCGGCTTGGGCAGCCGAGGAGTTCGAGGCGGTGCGGACCGCGGCCCCGGCCGTCCCTCGGGTTGAAGCATGGCGGCGGACCTCCGGAATGCATCGAATCCACCAAGCCCGTCAATTGGCCGCGGTTCGCGAGCTGTGGCGAGCCCGCGACCACATGGCCCGGCAGCGTGACATCGCTCCAGGCCGGATACTGCCGGATGCCGCGATCATCGACGCGGTGCTGTCCGAGCCGCCGGACGAGGCGACGCTGCTGTCGCGGCCAGTGTTCAGCGGCCGTTCACAACGCCGGCACGTGAAGACGTGGCTGGCGGCGCTAGAGACCGCCAGAGGATTGCCGGCCAGCGAACTACCATCGTTGCGCGCCCCAGGCGAAAGCCCACCTCCGGTGAACCGCTGGCCAGACCGGGATCCGGCGGCCGCGGTCCGGCTCACCGCGGCGCGCGCAGCGCTGATCGAGATCTCCGAGCACCATCGGCTGCCGTTGCAGAACCTGCTGGCACCCGACTTGGTCCGGAGACTGTGCTGGGAGCCCCCTGAACCACTCGATGCCGCTGGCGTGGAACGGCATCTGGTCGCGGGTGGCGCCCGGCGATGGCAGTGCGAACTAACCGCGCGCCCTCTCGCTGCGGCGCTGAGCTCCCCCACCGAGTAGCCCTTCCGGCTATGCGGTCGGCAGCTGCACCGTCACCTCGAGACCGCCGCCGGGCACCGGTTGCGCATGCACGGTTCCACCGTGCGCGACGACCACGGCGCGCACGATTGACAATCCCAGGCCTGCCCCATCGTGTGCCGTTCGAGCGACTCCGCCGCGGTGGAAGGGCTCGAACAGCGCGGTGATCGCCTCGGGCTCGATCACGTCACCCGAACTGGCGACCCGCAGGGTCGCGTGTGCTCCCGCCAGATCCGTGCAGACCTCCACCCAGCCACCGCCGACGTTATGCCGCACCGCGTTTTCCACCAGGTTGCCCACTACCCGTTCCAACAGCGCGGGGTCACCCACCGTCAACGCCGGCGCTATCCGCTTGCTCACCTGCAAAGCTCGGCTATGGGCTTCAGACCCGACAATCCGCAACGCGGCCTCGGCTAAACCGGCGAGGTCGGCCACTTCACGGGCCCGAAGCGCACCGCCCTCGGTCCGGGCCAGCACCAGCAGGCCGTCAACCAGCTGCTGTGCCCGTAACGTCGCATCTCGGATCACCGAAGCCATCCGGCGCAGTTCCGCCACATCCGCGGCGGGATCCGCCAGCGTGACATCCACCTCGGCGCGCACGACGGCCAACGGGGTCCGCAGCTCGTGACTGGCATTCGCGACGAATCGACGTTGTGACTGGAAGGCGGCTTGCAGCCGATCCAGCATCGCGTCGAAGGTGTCGGCGAGCTCGGCGACCTCGTCGCGAGGTCCCCGCAGCCGCAACCGCTCATCCAGTGACTCGGCGGACAACCGACGAGCGGTAGCGGTCACGTCATGCAGCGGCCGCAGTACCTGGCCGGTGATCACCCACGCGAGCAGCACGGTGGCGGCGACCGCAAGCAGGAAGGCCACCGAACCAGCCTGGAGCACACGCTGTCTGGCCGCCTCCGCCAGCGCCTCGCCAAGCTGGCGGGCGGCCACCGGCACCCCGTTGACCTTGACGGTGCTGCCCGGCGGCAAGTCGGGCACCGCAGCCACTACCCCACCGACCAGCAACCAGCCCAGCCACAACAGCAGCGCACTCACCGCCGCCGATAATCCGGTGGCGAGCAGCGTGAGCCGGGCCCGCAGCCCCGGGCCCCTGCGCGGTCGCACCGACCGCTCAGCCGGACGCAAGATCAGCGCTGGGCACTCGGTAACCGGACCCCACCACGGTCTCGATGATGCCCGGGTCGCCAAGCTTTTTGCGCAAGGTCATCACGGTGACCCGCACTGTGGTGGTGAACGG
Source organism: Pseudonocardiales bacterium (assembly GCA_025465385.1). Taxonomy (GTDB): domain Bacteria; phylum Actinomycetota; class Actinomycetes; order Mycobacteriales; family Pseudonocardiaceae. Next base: position 1,588 of record JAODNG010000153.1, on the reverse strand, counting down.
ATCGGCGTTCTCGTCCCACACTCGTTCCAGCAGCTCTTCACTACTGACGACGCCGCCACCGGCGGCGAGCAGCACTTCCAGAACCCCGAACTCCTTGCGGGTGAGGTCAACGGGGCTACCAGAGCGGCTGACGGTGCGCCGCGATGGATCGAGTAGCACGTCGCCGGCGCTGAGCACCGGAGGAACCGCGGGCGTGGCGCGCCGACCGAGGGCGCGCAGCCGGGCCACCAGCTCGGGGAACGCGAACGGCTTGGACAGGTAGTCGTCAGCTCCCAGTGACAGCCCAGCCACCCGGTCGGACACGGCGCTGCTCGCCGTGAGCATCAGCACGCGAGTCACCGCCCCGGATGAGGTGATCTCAGCGCACAGCTGGTCGCCGGACATCCCAGGCAGGTCCCGATCGAGCACCACTACGTCGTACCGCGTTATGGCAGCCTTCTCATGGCCACTGTCGCCGTCGTAGGCGACATCCACCGCCATCCCCTCCCGGCGCAGACCACGAGCAACGGCATCGGCCAGCGGCTGCTCGTCCTCGACGATCAGAATGCGCACACCCCAACGGTGCCACATCCCGTTGCCAGCCCTGCACCGGCTCGGATGTATCTATGGGGCGCCCGGAGCGTCCACTGCGGCAGGTTCGCCGATCGGTCGGATCAGCGCGGCCGCCCAGCCGGTCACCGCCCTCGCGACATCCTGGGCGGTCAAACCAAGGTCCGCCAGCACCTCATCCCGAGAGGCGTGTGCGAGGAAGCGTTGTGGGATGCCGAGATCACGAAGCGGCACGTCAACCTCGGCGTCGCGCAGTGCGGCGGCCAATGACCAGCCGAAACCGCCATGCCGGCCACCGTCTTCGACACTGACGACCAGCCGGTGCCGCGCGGCCATCCGCACCAGCACCTCAGGCACCGGAAGGACCCACCGAGGGTCGACGACGGTGACCCCGATGCCCTGGTCGGCAAGCCGCCTCGCGGCCGCCACAGCGAGCACGGCAAACGCGCCGACACCCACCAACAGCACGTCGTCGCCGTCCGCCGCGGCGGGCCGGGCCAGCACGTCCACCGCCCCGACGCGCTGCAGGGCGGGCACTACCTCGATCACCGGACCCTTGGGAAACCGCACCACCGTAGGTCCGTCATCGACCGCGACGGCCTCAGCCAGCTCCTCGCGCAAGGTGCCGGCATCACGGGGGGCGGCAACCCGGATCCCCGGCACGATGCCCAGCACCGACAAGTCCCACATGCCGTTGTGGCTGGCGCCGTCATCGCCGGTGATGCCCGCCCGGTCCAGGGTGATGGTGACCGGTGCATTCAACAGCGCCACGTCCATCAGCAGCTGGTCGAATGCCCGGTTGAGAAACGTGGAGTACAGCGCCACCACCGGGTGCAGCCCACCCAGGGCCAGCCCCGCCGCGGAGGTGACCGCGTGCTGCTCGGCGATGCCCACGTCGAAGCAGCGGTCCGGGAACCGCTTGGCGAACACCGCCAGACCCGTCGGACCGGGCATCGCGGCGGTGATCGCGACCAGGTCCGCGCGCGCGCCGGCGAGCTTGATCAGTTCGTCGGTGAAGACGCTGGTCCAGGAGATGCCG
>JAODNG010000081.1 GCA_025465385.1 Pseudonocardiales bacterium | reverse complement strand
GGGATAGCGCATACCGGCCGCCGGATCGTCCGGGGTATCTGGGGTTGCGCAGAGATCACCATGCGACTGGAGATGGCATCTGTGCTCGCGAGACCTCCGGAGTCCTCCAGGCCCCGCTGGGTGTCGTGGAGGCATAGCCACCGGCATCCGGTAGCGCTCTGGCGCGATGGTCTCCAGTTCGCCCTCGATTCCGGCCGCGCCACGAGCGAGATCCGGCGAGTGTTGTGGGCCGATGGACGGGCCGCACTCGTTGTGTGATGGCCCCCCGCGCACGAAGCGATCGGTCCCTACACAACACCGACCGGCTGGAGCGCCCTGGCGTCGCGCTGCTCGCCGCAGCACAGCCCGAATGAACGCGTCACCGGCTGTTGCGCGAGTACCGTGCGGTAGCTGCCGCCGCCACCTCCGTAGCATGTGGGCGCGTTGGCCGTAGGCTCGGAGGCCGTGAGCGCGCCGCAGATCACCTTGACCGCCCGGCTCAGCACCTCGGCGTTGGATGCGCGGCGCGGTGTAGTGCGGCTGCACCCGGAAGTACTCGACGCCCTGGGGTTGCGGCCATGGGACGCGGTGCGGCTCATCGGAGCCCGGGTGAGTGCCGCGCTGGCGGCCGCCGGGCACAACGCTCCCGGTATCGTGCTGCTCGATGACCTCACGCTGTCCAACCTAGGGTTGACCGAAGGTTCCGATGTGGTGCTCGCGCCGGTAGAGGTACCCGCGGCGCGCTCGATCACTGTCACAGGGTCCGTCCTGGTCAGCCATTCGGTGAGCCCTGAAACGCTGCGTCTCGCACTAGCCGGCAAGGTGCTCACCGCCGGGGACGCGGTGTCGCTGCTCCCGCAGGATCTGGCTCCTGGATCCAACACCGCGGCGGTGCGTAGCCGGCTGGCCGCGGCGATCGGAATCACCTGGACCAACGAGCTGCTCACCGTGACGGCCACCGACCCGGCCGGGCCCGTGGCCCCGCATTCATCGACTGTCGTCGGCTGGCGCAACGGCTCCCGCACCGGGGACCCGCCCGTGCGGTCGCAGGCCCCGAGCAGCCCGGCTCCGGCCGCTCCAGCACCTGGCGTGGCCGATCTGGTGGGCGCCCAGGACGCCGCCCGGCGCTTGGCCGAGTGGTTCGAGCTCACCTTCCACCGGCCCGAACTGCTGCGCAGCCTCGGCGCCAGCACCCGGCTCGGGGTGGCGGTGCACGGCCCCGAGGGCGTCGGCAAGGCGACGATGGTGCACGCAGTGGCCCGCGACGCCGGCGCTCAGGTCGTCGAGTTGGCCGCGCCGAGCGTGGCGGCGGTGCAGCCCGACGCCGCCACCCAGCGGGTCCACGACGCGGTAGCGGCCGCCTCCGAGCGCCAGCCCAGCGTGCTGCTGATCACTGACATCGAGGCGCTGCTGCCGGCAACCAACCCGCCGCCGCTGGCCACTGTCGTGCTCGACGCTCTGGTGCCCGCGCTGGACCGGGTCGCGTTAGTGGTCACCACCGCGCATCCCGAGTCGGTGGATCCGCGGTTGCGCGCGCCGGAACTGATCGATCGCGAGCTGTCACTGGGGCTGCCGGATGCCCGGACCCGCACGGAGCTTCTCCGGGTGCTGCTTGCCGCGGTGCCGCTGGCTACCGACGTCGATCTGGCGACCGTGGGTGAGCGCACCCCGGGGTTCGTCGCCGCCGATCTTGTCGCGCTGCGCCGCGAGGCCGCGGTGCGCGCTGCGCTGCGCCACTCGTCAGCCGCCGGAACCGATCTCGTGGTCACGCAACAGGATCTGATCGGCGCACTGGACACCGTCCGCCCCATCTCGATGTCCACGTCGGACACCGTCACCACCGGTGGGCTGACCCTGGACGACGTCGGCGACATGACGCAGACCAAGCAGGCGCTCACCGAGGCGGTGCTGTGGCCGCTTCGCTATCCCGATTCGTTCACCCGGCTCGGCGTCGACCCACCACGCGGAGTATTGCTCTACGGCCCACCCGGCTGCGGCAAGACCTTCCTGGTCCGGGCGCTGGCCGGCTCCGGAGCGCTCAACGTGTTCTCGGTCAAGGGCGCTGAGCTGCTGGACAAGTGGGTCGGTGAATCGGAACGGGCCGTGCGGGAACTGTTCCGCCGCGCCTCCGACGCCTCCCCCGCACTGATTTTCCTCGACGAGGTCGACGCGCTGGCACCGCGCCGGGGCGGGTCCTCCGACGCCGGTGTCGCCGATCGGGTGGTCGCGGCGCTGCTCACCGAACTGGACGGGGTGGAGCCGCTGCGCGACGTGGTCGTGCTCGGCGCCACCAACCGCCCTGATCTCATCGACCCGGCACTGCTGCGGCCCGGTCGGCTCGAGCGGCTGGTGTACGTGCCTCCGCCGGATGCGCCGGCCCGGGCGGCCATCCTGCGATCCACGGCCCGCAACACCCCGTTATCGGCCGACGTCGACCTCGACGCGCTAGCCGTTGAGTTGGCGGGTTATTCCGCCGCGGACTGCGCGGCGCTGATCCGCGAGGCGGCCCTGACAGCCATGCGGCAATCTCTGGACGCCACCGAGGTCACCGCCGCGCAGCTGGCCACCGCTCGCCAGACTGTCCGCCCTTCGCTGGACCCGATGCAACTCGCCGAGCTGGCCGGCTACGCCGCCGTGCATGGCCTAGCGCCGCGGCCCGACTCGCCGTTTCCCGGCAGACAGACCGCACGGTGATCGAATAGTGATGCCAGGGCAGCTCTACCGGCTGGAGCGGGCGAACACCTTCGAGTCCACGTTCGTCCACCAACACAATGCGCGCCGAGCACCGAGCGTAAGTGTCGGAGCGGGGCCATTCCTTCACGCCGACCCCCGCGGCGGCGGCAGCCTGACTTTCGCGCTGCGGATACCTCCGGCGCGCAGAGACAATGCGATGCCGCCCGCGAGAACCATGAACCCGGCCACGACCCACAAACCAGGGCGGAAGCTGCCGGTCAAGCCTTGCAGCCAACCCGTGAGGTAGGGGCCCAGGAAGCCACTGAGGTTGCCGAAGGAATTGATCAGACCGATGCCGGCGGCTGCGCCGACCCCAGTGAGAAAGGCATTCGGCAGCTGCCAGAACACCGGGATGGCCGCGTACACCCCCATCGCGCAGACAGTGATGCACGTCATCACGAGCAGCGGCGAGTTCATGTACAACGCGGCGGCGATCGCCACCGCCCCGACAAATGCGGCGATCGCGACGTGTCCGGCCCGTTCCCCGGTGCGGTCGGAGTGCCGCGCCCACAGAACCATCGCCACCGACGCGACCGCGTACGGGACCGCCGTGATCAGTCCGATCTCGACCAGGGAAAACGTCACCTGGAACTGCTTCTGCAATCCCTTTATCACTTGGGGCAGGAAGAACGCCAGGACGTAGAGTCCATACACGATCCCGAAGTAGACGACGCTGAGCGCAATCACCCGCGGATGCATCAGTGCCGCCCGGGTGAGCACTTCCGCTCCGACGTCCCGGGAGTCCTCCTCGGCGATTCTCCCCTCCAGTGCGGAGCTCTCCTGCTCGGTGAGCCACTTCGCATCGCGGGGGCGACTGGGCAGAAACGCCAGGACCAGCACGCCAAGCAGGACCGCGGGTACACCTTCGACGAAGAACATGAAGCGCCAGCCCGCATCGAATCCCAGCACTCCGGCGCCATTCTGGATCAGCAGCGTGGATAACGGGCTACCGATTACCGACGACAGCGGGACCGCGAGGAAGAACAACGCGACGATCTTGGCGCGCTGCGCGCGGGGAAACCAATAAGTCAAGTACAGGATGATTCCCGGGAAGAACCCGGCCTCGGCCACGCCGAGTAACACCCGCACAACGTAAAAGCTGATCTCGCCATGAATGAACGCCGTGGCCGACGCCACCAGCCCCCAGGTGACCATGATCCGCGCGATCCACACTCGCGCTCCCACGCGGTGCAGGATGATGTTGCTGGGCACTTCGAAGAAGAAGTAACCGATGAAGAACAACCCCGCGCCCAGCCCGTACGCTGCGGCGCTGAGCCCCAGGTCACCGTTCATCGTCAACGCGGCGAAGCCGAGGTTGACCCGGTCTAGGTAGTTGATCAGGTACAGCAGTCCGAGGAACGGCACCAGCCGGACGGTGACCTTGCGAATCACGCGGCGTTCCACTTGGTTGGTCAGCGGGCCGTCACCCTGACAGGTTGGCATCGCTGCCGAGGTAGGTCCCATGCCCTTGCCTCACCAGTGAGCCATCGAAGATCAAGAATTCGTTGACTAGCCGCCCCAGCTGGTTGCGGTAGTTGATCGCCAGCGTGTCTACGCCGACGTAAACGCCCACCACCTCGAAGTGCAGGTCGGGGATGCGTCGGAGCGCTGCGAAGGCGACTGCCTCGGTGTGATCCATCGGGCGAGCATGACTCAACAGGGCACTGGGCGCCACGAGTATCCGCGATGTCCGGGGCTCGACCTACTGTCGGCACACCAGATCCTCAGTCAGCGCAACCCGATCAACGTGATTAGCCTGCGCAGCTCCTCGGCGAAGAACGTTTCATGATCGTCGATCACGTTGTGCAGGTGGCCGAACAGCTCGAAGGACACCGCGCCGACCAGCCCGGCCCACGCGGTCAGCCCGCCGGCCATCACCGGATCCGGCACCCGGTCGCGGGGCACCACCGTGCGGACCGGCTCCATGGCACGCCCGACCGCCGCCGATACGTCGCCGACCAGCGCGGTGTCCAGGCGTCCGCTGGTCACCGCGTCGGCGAAGATGCCGCAGAGCACTTCGGGAACTCTGGTCGCGGGCCGGATGGTGTCCTGCGGCGCGGCGTAGCCGGGCACTGGCGAACCGAAGATCAGCGCCCAGTCGTGCGGGTGCGCCAAGCCCCAGCCGCGCACTGCGGTGCCGGTGGCGATCCACCGACCGAGCAGGTCGGCGCGGTCAATCGCCGCCTCGGCGGCCTCCACCTCCGCACCGAGGACGTCGTAGGCGTCGACGATAAGTAGCGTCAGCAGGACGTCTCGGCTGGGTACGTAGCGGTACACGGCTGACGAGACCATGCCTAAATCACGGGCGACCGCGCGTAGCGACAACGCCGCAGCGCCCACGATGGCCAGCTGACGCCGCGCGGCGTCGACGATCTCACCGGTGATCTCTGCCCTGGCCCGTTCGCGAGCCGTGCGATGGACGGGCTGCGAGCTGTTCACCACACCATCATGACGCCCTACGTGAGCATTGGCAACAATTGTGAGCAGTGCTCTTGACAGTCTGCGTCGGCTGCGCCAATACTCCTTCCGAGAGCATCGCTCTGGTATTGAACCTCTGATCTACGGAGACTCGTCATGACTGCCAGTCACCTCATCGTCGGAGCCGGCCCTGTCGGTACCGCTGTCGCAAGCCTGCTCGCCAGCCGAGAAATACCGGTCCGCCTCGTCAGTCGCCGTGGACTCGGTCCCGACCACCCGCTTGTCGAATGCGTGCAGGCCGATGCCGCCGACACCGACCGATTGAGCACGCTGGCGGCCGGCTCAGCAGTGATCTACAACTGCCTCAACCCGGCCTATCACCGCTGGCCGCAGGACTGGCCACCGATGGCCGACGCACTGCTCACCGCGGCCGAGTCGGCCGGCGCCGTGCTCGCCACCGTGTCCAACCTCTACGTCTACGGCCCGGTCGACGGGCCGATGACTCCTGACCTACCGATGGCCGCTCCGGGCCCGAAGGCCAAAGTGCGCGCCCAGATGTGGCGCGACGCGCTGGCCGCTCACAAGTCCGGCCGGGTACGGGTCACCGAGGTGCGCGGCTCGGACTACCTCACCACCGGCCGCAACAGCCATCTCGGCGACCTGGTCGCCGGTCGGATCGTCCGCGGCCACAGCGCCCGCTTCGTCGTGCCGACCCGGTTTCCTCACACGTTCACCTACGTTCCCGACGTGGCCGCCACGATCGTCGCCGCTGCCGCTACGGAGACGGGTTGGGGCCGGGTGTGGCACGTGCCCAGCCCGCCGGCGATCACGCCGAGGCAGGCCGTCGCCGACCTCTGCGACGTCGCGGGCGTGGCACCGGTGCGGGTCGAGGAGGTGCCGTGGTGGCTGCTGCGCGTCGCCGGGCTCGCCGTCCCGCTGCTGCGAGAACTCACCGAGACCCGCTACCAGTTCAGCAGGCCCTATCTGCTCGACGCCTCGGCCACCGTCGAGCAGCTGGGCGTCATGGCGACCCCATGGCGCCAGGCGCTGACCGCCGTTGTACAGCGCTACCGCACCAGAGATCGATCCGCTTCAGCGTCACCCTGGTCGCCCCCATCGTCATCAGCCGACGCCGCCCGGTAATCCAGCCCAGGTGAGTCCAGCGCAGTCGCACGCCGTATGGAACGTTCGTTGGCAGCGCTGCCAGGGAGGCGCTGAGCTGCCCAGCGACTGCAGGTGCGGCCGCAGGTCCGCCGAGAAGGCGACGCTCGCCTCCCGAGGCAGCAGCGATGGCAGGTTGTCAATAGCGATGATGTCCAACGGCCGAGGGTCGTGGCGCAATCGGCGCACCGGCACCCGCCAGCTAGTCGTGCTGTCGTAGATGGGCAGCACATTGCAGGCCGAGGTGACATCGCAGCTCACATCGCAGACGACTGTCAGGCGGCGGGTCGGGTCGTCGAGATCCATCTGGGTCAGGAACGGCGATTCCGGCTCGGTGGTATGCACCGCGTTGATCAGAATGTCGTGCTGGAGCACGGCCGCCCGGTCCAGCTGGCGCGTGTCGTCGATACCCCAGCCGGTCGAAGTGATGCCGGCAGCGGCGAGTGCGTCTCGCGCGCCGCTCCCGCACCGCCCGAATGCTCCGATGACCAGTGTCAGGGGTGATTCCACGCCACGCGTCTGATCAAGGGCCCGGTCCAGGGACTCCTTCGACAGCGGCTGCAGCGGGCAGTCAAGCCGGCCACTGTGGTGAAGCACGGCGAGTGCGGCGCCGACGTAGCCAGCCCAGTACCCGAATGCTACGAGACGGTGTCCCCCGACGTCGGTGAGGTACTCCAGATCGAGCAGCGTCCCGCCACCTGCGGCGAATCGGTGCAGTAGTTGGCTGGCGCCGCCCTGTCCCTTGTACGCATGGCCGAAGAACACGTGCCGGTGAATGAGCGCCGCGGGTGCGTCCGGCAGCTCCTTCAGCCCGATGATGTACTCGTCGCTAGGCGCACCAACCCAGCTGCCCGGGTCGGTGATCCGGCAGCCGGCCGCAGCGTAGTCCGAGATGGGGAAAAGCCGCTGCGGGGAATCCTCGACCGTGACCGCGATACCGTCCTCGACGAGAAGCCGGGCGTCCGCCGGCACGATTGGTGCACGACGTTCAGTCGGCCGCACCTCGTGACGCATCCATAGCCGCGGTTTGTTCGTCATCACGTCCTCGTTTCCTCCACTTCGACACGCTCGGAACGGCGCGGCTTCTCCGGACCGTTGGATGGTGGGGATGCTACGACGTTAATGCTGTAACGCTGTGAGCGGATCGATATTCCCCGTTCACGCGGCCGAGGATTCCGGGGTCCGCTATACGAATGTCGACCGGACGTTGTCAGTGCCGCGTTCTAGAATGGAACATGTCGACGACAGCGGCGTGGCAAGGCAGTGCTGCCGAGTTACTCGCTGAGCTGGCCCCGTTGGAAACCCGGTTGCATTCGACTTGGGCCGAAATGCTGTCGGTGATGCGATCTGCTCGAACTGACCACTCAGGGGGATGCGTAGTCGTTAGTGACTATCATAATCAGGCCAGGAGAAGCGCTCTCGATGCCTGGGAACCGAGCCTCGACACGTACCTTGAACTGGTCAGCGAGGGCCTCAGCCGCGGCGCGCTGATCGGTGCCCTCCTGGTAGTACACGGTGGTCGTCGGGATGGTTCCACGCGCGTAGTTGCCGACCTCGACCACCGTCCAACCGGCAGCACTGAGATCGCGCGCAGCTCGCGCAGCCAAGCCTCGGATCGTGCTGTTGTTATAGACGCGCACCTCGCCCCGACTGGCGCCTACGGCACTAGCGCCGTTGTCGCCGGCGGGAGGAGCCTCGACAGCGCTGGGCGGAGCGGCCGGGGAAACTGCGGGTGCCTCAGTGGAGGGTGCTTCAGCGGTGGGTGCTTCAGCGGTGGGCGAGATCACCGGTGGCGGAAAGGGAATGGCAGTAGGCACAGTAGGCACCGTCGATGTGCTGACGGGAGCGTGGGTGGCAGTAACCGGCGGTTTCGCCGCCGTCCGCTCTCCACGGGTCAGCGCGAGCACCAACCCGATCAGGGCGGCGATGACCGCGAGCGCGAACAGCGCCAGTCCGGCGGTGCGCAGCCGTCTGCTAGCTCCAGTGCCTCCTCCACCCGGCGCGCCCATGGCCTAAGTCGACCCGACGCCGAGCCGGCGGGCGGCCCGTGCGCGTTGGCGACCGGACCGCAGCCGACGCAGCCGCTTGACCAGCATAGGATCGGCGGCAAGCGCCGCAGGGCGGTCGATCATGCTGTTGAGGGCCTGGTAATAGCGAGTGGCGGACATGTCGAACAGCTCGCGGATGGCCTGCTCCTTGGCACCGGCGTACTTCCACCACTGACGCTCGAAGGCCAACATCTCGCGCTCTTGGGCGTTCAGACCCTCGGGCTGGTCGTCGATCAGGTGCATCGCCTGTGCGGCGTCCATCGCGCTCCTCGGTTCCCAACCATGCGAATCACAGCGGTGTGATTCTGGCCAGCATTGAACCATGCGGTGGTCGGGACGGACCGGGGGCGCCCCGACACGTGCCCAGGATGCCGGGCCGCGTACGCCAACGATTACTGTTCCCCATCATGGCTGTATGTCCGATCCGGATCGTCGGCGACCCGGTGCTGCACAATCCCACTAGGCTCGTCACGAAGTTCGGCGCGGAGCTGCACGCGCTGGTTGAGGACATGTTCGACACGATGGCGGCCGCCCAGGGCGTCGGGCTCGCCGCCAACCAGATAGGCGTGGATTTGCGCCTGTTCGTCTTCGACTGTGCCGATGAGGGCGTGCGCCAGCGGGGTGTAGTGGTCAACGGGGTGTTGGAGACCAGCGAGCGTCCCGAGACCATGCCC
>JAODNG010000077.1 GCA_025465385.1 Pseudonocardiales bacterium | reverse complement strand
CTGACCAACCCCGTATTGGACCCCGTCTCGCGGATGCCGGAGTTCAAGGCCTGCGCCGTGGCGGTCAGCTCTGTCGACAGGCTCTGAACGCCATCGAACGCTCCAGTGATCAAGGCCCGCGACAGTGTTCATGGTGGCTGCGTTACAACGCTGTTACCGGTGGGAAAACTTGCGGAGCGGCCGTTTGAGTTGGCGGACCACCATGTGACTATCGAGAGCGTGGAAGTGTCAGCTGCGGATATCGCCAGGATTCCGGCGGGCAACGTGCGAGTGCCGCAGGCTGAGTTTGTCGCGCTTTGGCAGGCGGCGGAGCGGTTTCACGACGAGCAGGTTCGACGCGGGGTGCAAGACTGGTATGGCACCGGTGTCGTGGAGACCTGCCGTTGGCTGGCGAACGGGGTCGTTCTGCTGAAGGCTGGTTCGTGGAGCCTCGCATCGTCGCCGGTAACGAGACAATCCAGTGTCGCTTACGACGGGTTGATCGAGGCCGAATGTCAGGCCGCGGAGAAGCTGGCTGTGAGCCGGCCGGTGCCGGCCCGGTTGGCGCGGCGCCCAGGATGGATCGAGGCTGTTGTAGCGACGTTGAACTGGGCGTGGCGGCGCTACGGTAGGCCGCCGCTGGAATACCGCTAGCCGATGCAACCCGTGACCCCCGTGACGTGCGACGTACCGCTCCGTCCGCGGGCGCAGGGTCAGCGCCTTGACTCGGTCGCCGACCGCGCCGGGGTCGTTTCGGAGGCGCAGCACCTCGCCATGCGAGCCGATATTCGCCTGCTGTCCACGCTGCTCGGCGAGACCTTGGTCCGGCAAGGCGGCGAAGAACTGCTGAAGCTGGTGGAACAGGTACGTCGGCTGGCCCGGACGCCCCTGCTGGAGACCAGCGCAGAGATCAGATCCCTACTGTCCACTCTGGACGTTGGCACGTCCGTCCAGCTTGCCAGGGCCTTCTCGATCTACTTCCAGCTCACCAATGTGGCCGAGCAGCTGCACCGCGCGCGGGAGCAGCGTGCCCAGTTCGGCGGGCAGGATGGCCCGCTGCACGCGGTTGTGGACCGGCTGGCCGGAGAGGTCGACCGGACCGAGGTGGAGGCGGTGCTGGCCCGGATGGAGCTGCGGCCGGTTTTCACGGCCCACCCGACCGAGGTGTCCCGCCGGTCAGTGCAAGGCATCCTGCGCCGGGTGGCCGACGTCCTCGACCAAGACCTGCCCGAAGAGCCATTGCGACGGCGGCTCGCGCAGCTGGTGGACCTGCTGTGGCAGACAGACGAGATCCGACCCGGTAAGCCAACGGTTCTCGATGAGGCGAGCGCGGTCGCTTACTACCTTGAGCAGCTCGGTACCCACGCGGTGCCAGACTTGCTGGAGGACCTCGAGACCGAGCTCGCCCGGGCCTCGTTCACGCTGCCGCCACGGTCGCGTCCGGTGGTGCTCGGCTGCTGGGTCGGCGGGGACCGCGACGGCAACCCGAACGTCTCGCCGCAGGTCACTCTCGACGTCCTGCGGCTCTATGCAGACCGCGCGCTGAAGATCCAGCTGGCGCTGATCGCACAGCTCATCGAGGAGCTGAGCGTGTCCACCCGCGTGGTCGGCGTCTCGGAGGACTTGCGGCGTAGCCTCGCCCATGACCGGCGCAGGCTGCCCGAGGTCTATGACCGCTACCTCCGGCTCAACGCCGACGAGCCCTACCGATTGAAGTGCTCGTTCATCTATGCCCGCCTGACCCGAACCCAGCAGCGGATTCGCGACTGCGTCGACCATCAGGAGGGACGGGACTACCTGGGGGCGGAGTCCTATATCGCCGACCTGGAGGTAATGGACGCCTCGCTGCGCGCGCATCTCGGGGAACGCATTGCCGAGGGCACCCTGGCCAGAACTCTGCGCAGCGCCGGAGCGTTAGGCCTGCACCTCGCGTCCCTCGACGTGCGCGAGCACGCCGACAAGCACCACGCCGCGCTCGCCGCGCTCTATGACGCGCTCGGTGAGCTCCCGGCGCCCTACGCCGAACTCGACCGCGGTGAGCGGGCCGCGCTGCTGTCCCGCGAACTGGCCGGACGGCGGCCGCTGACCGCCCGCTCCGCCGAGATGCCGCCGGCGGCAGCCGACGTGCTCGCCGTCTTCGACGCGATCCGGTATGCGCAGCGGACCTTCGGCGAGCCGGCTGTCTGCACTTACATCGTCTCGATGGCAAAGGGAGTGGACGACGTGCTGGCCGCCGCCGTGCTGGCCCGGGAAGCCGGTCTGGTGGCACTGGCACCTCCGGGGGACGCGGCGGCCGGTGGAGATACCTGCACGGTGGATCTCGTGCCGCTGTTCGAGACGGCCACCGAGCTGCGCTGCGCCGGAGAGTTGCTCGACGTGATGCTGCGGGATCCCTCCTACCGGCAGCTGGTCCGGGCCCGGGGAGACTTGCAGGAGGTGATGCTCGGGTACTCCGACTCCAACAAAGACGCTGGGATCACCACCTCCCACTGGCAGATTCACAAGGCGCAACGTCAGCTGCGCGACACCGCCGCCGCACACCGGGTCCGGCTGCGGCTCTTTCATGGCCGCGGTGGCTCGGTCGGCCGAGGCGGCGGCCCGGCCGGGGAGGCGGTGGCTGCTTCGCCATACGGCACGGTCGACGCGACGTTGAAGGTGACCGAACAGGGCGAGGTGATCTCCGACAAGTACTCGCTGAGCGCGCTGGCTCACAACCAGCTTGAGATCCTCCTCGCCGCGGTGCTGGAAGCCACCTTGCTGCACCAGACCTCGCGGGTGCCCGCGGAGGTATTGGGCCGGTGGGACGAGGCGATGGACGTGATCAGCGAGGCCGCTCATGCCGCCTATCGCGACTTCGTCGACCATCCCGGGCTCAGTGACTTCTTCTCCGCAGCCACCCCGGTCGACGAGCTGGGCTGGCTCAACGTCGGCTCCCGACCGATGCGACGCCCCGGCAGCGGGAAAACCACGTGGGAAGGGCTGCGAGCGATCCCGTGGGTGTTCGGGTGGACCCAGACCCGGATGCTCGTGCCCGGCTGGTACGGCCTCGGTAGCGGGCTGCGGGCCGCCCGTGACGCCGGGCTCGGTCCGGTGCTGGACGAGATGCGGGACTGGGCGTTTTTCACCAACCTGCTGGGAAACGTCGAGATGATGCTGGTGAAGGCCGACCTGCGGATCGCGGAGTCTTACGTCTCGGCCCTCGTCGAGCCCAGCCTGCAGCCGCTGTTCGACACTATCGTCGAAGAGCACGCCCTGACCCAGTGTGAGGTGCTGCGGCTCACCGGCGGCTCGACACTGCTGGCCCGGCACCACCTGCTGCGCCAGACCCTGCAGGTGCGGGCCGCGTACCTGGAGCCGCTGCACCATCTCCAAGTCTCGCTGCTGACCCGGCGACGCCAGGTTGACGAGCCGGACCCGGATCTGCGTCGCGCCCTGCTGCTGACCGTGAACGGGATCGCTGCCGGGATGCGCAACACGGGCTAAGCCGTAACCCGCAGACAACGGCGCGGAAATGAGGCAGGCGCACCGTAGGAGCGTGGATGCCTGTTCGAGGTTGACGCACCGCCTGTAGCGCTCGTCGGTGAAGTCGCGGACTAGAGGAGATTTCATGCACACCACGTCGCGGTTCTTGCAGGGCATCTACTCATTCGAAGGGCAGGGCCTGTGCAAGCCCGTCCCGATTGATCCTGCCCTGACCTACACCGTTCCCCCGGGCGTGACCGGCCAGGCCCTGTACTTCCGCGGTGGAAA
>JAODNG010000076.1 GCA_025465385.1 Pseudonocardiales bacterium | reverse complement strand
CGGCAGGCCCGCCAACTCGATGAGGACACCCTGACTCGGCGCCGCCGGATGCTCGGCGACGGCCACCACGACACCCTGCGATCGGCTCACAACCTTGCCGTCGACCTGCGCGTGCTCGGTCACTATGAGCAGGCCCGCCAACTCCACGAGGACATGTTGACCCGATACCGCTGGGTGCTCGGTGACGACCACCCCGATACCCTGCTCTGGGCGAACAACCTCGCCAACACCCTCAGCGCGCTGGGTCAGTATAAGCAGGCCCGCCAACTCCACGAGGACACTCTGACCCGGCGTCGCCGGGTATTGGGCGATGACCATCCCTCCACCCTGAGGTCAGCCAATAACCTCGCCGCCGACTTGCGCGCATTGGGTGAACACGAGCAGGGCCGCCAACTCGAAGAATGGATTCAATCTCGTTATCAGTCGTGACCGGCTTCTCGGCTGCCATCTCGTCCTAGACGCCGATCTCGTTGCAGTACGCACCAGGCGGCCCGAAGCTCATCGAGCAATGACGGCGAAGCCGGGCTTGCGTTGACCGCGCTAGCCCCGGGGCCGGACCGCGCGAGCACGGCCGCCAGGCCGCGCGCAGCAAGCAGGACCGGCCGTGCGCGCGAGCGGGAAAGACGACGACCTCACCACGTCCGCGCCGCCGCAGGCGGTGCGCTTGATCGATTATAGGGTTATTCGGCAAGATTGCAGCAGGCATGGAATGGACGCGATTGCGGTTCCCGCGATGTCTTCTGTTAACCGCATGTCCGGGATTCGTGTGCGCTGTTGCTGCGCATGTCGATTAGTGCGTCATTGAGGACGCCGACTGTGAGATCGTCAATATTGGCACGATGACGTCACCATCGTCACCGCTGATGGCCTTCGCACCCCTCTTCAGACACGTGACCAGCAACTGATAAAAGCTGTCGTACTAACCTAGGCCGAACGCCGCGAATGGGCGTAAGCAGGCAGACGATAGGGCACGCCTGCCGTCGTTCTGCGAGGTTCGCGGGTGCACGCGGATCCCGCTAGCCTCGGCCGTGATGGATGCCGAGCGGATCGTCCCATCGCCGATCTCACCTCGGCCCAACACCTTGGCCTTCACGCTCCGGAGCTCTGGTGGTGATCTCCTCAAATCTGGCAGCCGTCTCGGCGCGCCATGATGAGATCACCACCCGCCGCGCTCCCTCTCATCTCGGAGTGGTGCCGAGTTAGAGCGGAGCCGTGTGTAGTCGTCCGTGCCGCTACGGCACCTGCACTGGCGGCGACGACGAGACCGACGCCGACTACCTGCACGAGGGTAAGCGCTTGTCCGAGGACCAGGTAGCCTGCCGCCGCAGCGATAGCGGGTCCGAGGCTCATCAGGACCGCGAAGGTGCAGGTCGGCATCTGACGCAGGGCGAGCATCTCCAGTGTGTAGGGCAGGACCGACGACAGCGCTGCGACGGCCGCACCAAGGCCGATCGTGACGGGGTCGAACAACGACGTTCCGGCGGCGAGCCCGAGGGGCAAGGTCATCGCTGCGGCGACGGTCATGGCGAGCGCGAGCCCGTCGGCCTTCGGAAACCGGTGACCGGTCCGGGCGCTGAGCAGGATGTAAGCGGCCCACATCACCGCGGCTGCGAGCGCGAATCCGACCCCGACCACGTCCAGGCCATTGACGCCACGACCGAGGAACACGACACCGCCCAGCGCGAGCAGCGCCCACAACCAGGTCATCGGCCGCCGTCCGGCGACCACGGACAGCACGAGCGGACCAAGAACCTCCAACGTGACCGCTGCGCCCAGAGGGATGCGGTCGATCGCCTCGTAGATCAGCGTATTCATACCGGCCAACGCGGCACCGAAACCGACGATCAACAACCAGTCGTCGCGGTCGTAGCCGCGCAACCTCGGCCGGCACGCTACTAGCAGCACCACCGCCGCGATCACCAGCCGCAACGTCACAACACCCGCCACCCCGGCACGAGGGAACAGCAGTGCGGCCACCGCAGCGCCGAACTGCACCGACATCGCTCCCCCGAGCACCAGAGCCACAGCTCCCCTTCCTCCACCTGGCGCGCGAAGCTGCGCTCGCGCAGGGGATCCGGTGCTACGGCCGGTGGTCGGCTGTGGGGTCATGACGGCGATGCTACGAGGGGTCCGGCTCCGCGTGATGTGCCTGTTTACCGGCGGTTATGCCCGAACGACATGACCACCGAGCTGCGTCGCGGGTCGACTCCGACGCAAGTGATCAGCGCAACGCACTCATCTGCCGATGAGCGCACCTTCGATCCCATTCATGAGGCGCGTGGTTTGTATGGTCATCCGTGTGGGACACGGTGGAGCGCCAGATCGGCAAAAGGATAGATGATGACGAATGACGCACGGCATGACATCGGAGGCCTCCTGGGACAGGGCGGGGCCCGAGAAGATCGGCTCGCCCGTCGGGTGGCTGACTTGTGTGCCAGCGACCCGCAGTTCCGGGGTGCCGACCCGGTTCCCGCGGTGATCGAGGCGGCGTGCCGGCCGGGCCTTCGGCTCGCGCCGCTGTTGCAGACGCTGGTGGAGGGCTACGCAGATCGTCCTGCGCTCGGGCAACGCGCGCGTGAGGTGACGAGGGACCCGGCGACGGGCCGCACTTCGGCCCGTCTGCTGCCCAGGTTCGAGACCATCAGCTATCGCGAGCTGTGGGCGCGGGTGAGCGCGGTCGCCAGCGCCTGGCGGCGCGACCCGATCCATCCGCTGCGCCCGGGAGACTTTGTGGCCTGCGTGGGTTTCGCTAGTCCCGAATACCTGATCGTCGACCTGGTTTGCGCCTATCTCGGCCTGGTGTCGGTGCCGCTGCAGCACAACGCACCGGCCTCCCGGTTGAAGCCGATCATCGCCGAGGTCGAGCCACGGGTGCTCGCCGTGAGTGCCGGGTATCTGGATCTCGCTGTCGAGTCCGCGCTGACCAGCGCGTCGCTGCGGCGTCTGGTGGTCTTCGATTACCAGCCCGCGGTCGACGGCCAACGGGAGGACCTGGAGCTGGCGCGTAGGCGCGTACAGGACGCGGGCATGCCGGTGCTGATCGACACGCTGGGTGAGAACGTCGAGCGCGGTAGGGCGTTGCGGCCCGAACCCTTATATACCGCCGGTACCGAAGAGCGGCTGGCGATGATCCTCTACACGTCCGGGAGCACCGGTGCCCCGAAGGGCGCCATGTACACCGAGCGGATGGTCTCCAGGCTGTGGACGACGGCGGTCTTGTCGCGATCCGAGACGCCCGTGTTCAACGTCAACTTCCTGCCGCTGAACCACCTCGGTGGGCGGTTTCCCTTGGCCTCGTCCTTCGTCGCCGGCGGCACCAGCTATTTCGTTGCCGAGACCGATCTGTCGACTTTGTACGAGGACTGGACCCTCGTACGCCCCACGCAGATGGGCCTCGTGCCCAGAGTGGTCGACATGCTATTCCAGCGGTACCGCAGTGCAGCGGACCGACGCCGCTCCGAAGGCGCCGACCCTGCCGTCGCCGAGGCGGAGGCGGCGGCGGAGCTGCGGGAGCAGGTGCTCGGCGGGCGCGTTCTTGGAGGGTTTGTCGGCACCGCGCCACTCGCCGGCGACATGAAGGCATTCCTCGAGTCCTGCCTAGACGTGCACTTCGTCGACGCCTACGGCATGACCGAGGTCGGGGCAGTCACCACAGACGGCACGGTAACGCGTCCGCCGGTAATCGACTACAAGCTCATCGATGTCCCCGAGCTCGGCTATTTCCTGACCGACAAGCCTTATCCGAGGGGTGAGCTCCTGGTGAAATCGGACACCGCCACGCCGGGATACTACAAACACCCCGAAGTCACCGCTGAGGTCTTCGACGCTGACGGCTACTACCGCACCGGTGATGTCATGGCCGAGATCGAACCGGATCAGCTCGCCTACGTCGACCGGCGCAACAACGTATTGAAGCTGGCGCAGGGCGAGTTCGTGGCTGTCGCGCGGCTAGAAGCCGTGTTCGCCAGCGCTCCGCTGGTCCGGCAGATCTATGTCTATGGCAACAGCGAACGTTCCTGGCTGCTGGCGGTCATCGTCCCCACCCCAGACGCACTGAACAAGTTCGCCGAGGATGCCGGCGCGCTCAGGACCGCGCTAAGCGAGTCGCTCCAGCACACGGCAAAACTCGCCGAGCTGCAGTCGTATGAGGTGCCGCTCGACTTTCTGATCGAGTCCGAACCGTTTAGCGCTCCCAACGGTTTGCTTTCCGGGGTCGGCAAGCTCCTCCGACCCAA
>JAODNG010000047.1 GCA_025465385.1 Pseudonocardiales bacterium | reverse complement strand
CCACCACCTGCCACCGCACCGCCGCATCAGCTACCTCGCCCTGCTCGACCGGTCCCTCGCCCCCGGCGGCCATCTCGCCCTCACCTGCTTCGCGGCCGGCGAGATGGGCTCCGAGCTCCCGGACGCGGACTTCTACCGGCACTCCCGCTTGGACGGCGGCCTGGCCTACACGCCGGAGTCGCTGTGCTGGATCTTCTCCCACCTGACGGAAGTGGAGCTGCGCCGCATGCGTGCCCAGCCACCCGAGTCCCCCTATTTCGGCGAGCGTTTCCTCTGGACCGCCCTGTTCCATCATGACGCCCACCTCTGGCCTCCGTGGGACTGTCAGGGACTGGTGCCTGCCCGATCCCCGCGTCGCTGGCGCGAGAGATTGCCGGCCGACTTCGTCCGAGCGCGGGACGTCTACTGTAGGTTCCCGACCTGCCAGCAGCGCGCGGCCCCTGATCCTCCTCCCTTCTGACGCGCAGGCCGGCAAGGTCGGTGGTGGCACGGTCTCGGGTCGCTGTACCGGTACTCAGCGCGCAGCGACAGACTAGGCGCCATCCGCGATCAGGTGATGAACCTTCGAGGAGATGGTGCCGTGGTGTCGTGTCTTGGCGTCGCGCCGGTTGAGCCGTTGCTAGGTGTCGAGGCCGTCGTGCTGGTCGGAGGTCTGGGTACCCGGATGCGGCCGTTGACCCTGTCTGCACCTAAGCCCATGCTGCCCACTGCGGGCGTGCCGTTTCTCACCCACCTGCTGGGTCGGATCCGGGCCGCGGGAGTGCGGCACGTGGTGCTGGGCACCTCGTATCGCGCCGAGGTGTTCGCGACCCACTTCGGGAACGGATCCACCCTGGGTCTGGAATTGGAGTACGTCGTGGAGGACGAGCCGTTGGGCACCGGCGGCGGCATCCGCAATGTCGCATCCAAGCTGACCGAGCCCGATGTCTTGGTATTCAACGGTGACGTGTTGTCCGGTCTGAACCCGGCGGAGGTGGTGCGAACTCATCGCAGTGTGGGGGCAGACGTCACGCTGCACCTCGTTCGGGTATCTGATCCGCGAGCCTTCGGTTGCGTGCCGACCAGCGCGGACGGCCAGGTGCTCGGATTCCTGGAAAAGAGCGACGACCCGCCGACTGACTTGATCAATGCCGGCTGCTACGTGTTTCGCCGGGAGGTGATCGAGTCGATCCCGGCGGCTCGTGCGGTGTCGGTGGAACGCGAGACGTTTCCCGGGTTGCTCGCGGCAGGTGCCCAGGTCCATGCCCACGTGGATGCCTCTTACTGGCTGGACCTGGGGACGCCCGCTGCTTTCGTGCAGGGCTCGGCCGACCTGGTGCGAGGCTTGGTTCCCTCGCCTGTGTTGCCCGGACCAGTGGGGGAGGCATTGCTGCTTCGTGGCGCTACCGTGCATCCCGACGCCCGAGTGCAGGGAGGATCGGTGGTGGGTGTGGACGCCGTGGTCGAGCGCGGAGCGCAGGTGCTCGGCTCGGTGCTGATGGACCGTGCTCAGGTCGGTCCCGGCGCGCACGTGCAGCGCAGCGTGCTGGGCATCGGCGCGCAGGTGGGTGCGGGAGCCGTACTGAACGACGCGGTGATCGGCGACGGTGCGGTAGTCGGGGCCCGCTGCGAGTTACGGAATGGTGTGCGGGTCTGGCCGGAAGTCGTACTGCCTGACGGGGGCCTACGCTTTTCCGCTGATGTCTGAGGCGTGCTCGCAGGGTCGAAGCATCGGCTCTAAGACCTGCTCGCAGGGTCGAAGCATCGGCTCTGAGACGTGCTCGCGGTCCTGGACCCCGCAACACCCGTTGGATTACCGGGCGGTGCTGGCTCCGCTGCGCCGCGGCCGTGGTGATCCCACGATGCGGATGGATGCTGACGGCACCGTGTGGCGCGCGGGCACCACCCCGGTCGGCGCTGCCACCCTCGCGCTTCGCCGCGACGACGCTGGCACGGTGCACGCCACCGGATGGGGACTGGGCGCGGCCTGGGCACTGGAGGGGCTGCCCACGTTGCTCGGCGCTGGTGACGACGACAGCGCCTTCGTGCCGCACCATCCGCTGATCGCGCAGGCCAGGCTCCGGGCACCCGGCCTTCGCCTCGGCGCCACCCGTCGGGTGTGGGATGTGCTGGTTCCTGCGGTGCTGGAACAGAAGGTGACCGGCGTTGAGGCTCGACGTTCCTGGCGGGAGCTGTGCTGGCGCTTCGGAGAACCGGCGCCGGGCCCCGTCGAGCTGTGGGTGCCACCTGGCCCGGCAGCGGTGCGCGCGATCCCAGACTGGGAGTGGCACCGTGCTGGAGTTGACCGCACGCGACGCCGCGCCCTGCTGGCGGCGGCCGCAGTGGCGCACCGGCTGGAGGGCGCGGTCACATTGGCGGGGAAGGCCGGCCGTGATCTGCTGTGCAAGGTCCCAGGGATCGGGATCTGGACGGCGGCCGAGGTGGCTCAGCGGGCCTGGGCGGACGCCGATGCGGTAAGCGTGGGCGACTTCCACATCCCGTCCGTCGTTGGCTACGCCCTCCTGGGAAGACCACTGGATGACGCCGGAATGCTGGAGGTACTCGCACCTTACGCACCACAGCGGCAACGGGCGGTGCGCTACATCGAGGCGTCAGGGTTCCGCCGGCCCCGCTTCGGCCCCCGATTGCACCCCCGCGACTACCGCGCTATGTGAGTCGCGCCATGTGAGTAAAGGGTTATCCGGTCGCAAGCAATCCGGCCAGGCTGGGTAGATGGGAAGGTTGACGGCCCGGCGCAGCAGCGTCGTACGCCTCGTGCTGCTCGCGGTGCTCTGGGGATCCAGCTTCGTATGGATCAAGATCGGGCTCCGCGGCTTCACGCCGATGCAACTGGTGTTCCTGCGGTTGCTGCTCGCGGCCGGCTTGCTGCTGGTGATCTGCCGGATCCGCGGCCTGCGGATGCCCCACGAGCCGGTCGTGTGGCTGCACTTCGCGGTGGCCGCGACCGTCGGCAACGTGGTGCCGTTCTTTCTGTTCGGCGTCGGCGAACGCAGCGTCGACTCGAGCTTGGCCGCCATCCTCAACGCGACGACTCCGCTGTGGACGATCGCGGTGGCGCTGCTGGCGCGCACCGAGCGCGCGATGTCGGCGTCCCGCGCCGCGGGCCTGCTCGTTGGCTTCGCTGGCACTTTGCTGATCTTCGCGCCGTGGCGATCCGGTGGCAGCCTCAGTGGCGCCGCGGCCTGCCTCACCGCGTCTGCCCTGTATGGGGTGATGTTCGTGTACGTGGGTCGGTTCCTCACCGGTCGGGATCTGGCCCCGACGGTCCTGTCCGCTGGCCAGCTCACCGCCGCTACCGTGCTGTCGGCGCTCGCCCTGCCGGTCGGCTGGCACGGCCCGGACCTGCGTCCGGACGCCGTTGGCAGCGTCGCGGTGCTCGGTTTGCTTGGCACCGGCGTCGCCTACGTCCTGAACTACCGGCTGATCACCGACGATGGCGCGACTGTGGCCTCGACCGTCACCTACCTGATCCCGGTGGTCGCTGTCCTGTTCGGCGTTGCCGTACTGGGGGAGTCGCTGAGCCTGCGGGTGCTCGTGGGCATGGCGGTGGTGCTCGCCGGCGTGGGCCTTGTTCGGCGCAGCACGGGCCGTCCGCCGGACTCCACCCCCGCGCCGCCAAAGGTGCGAGCGGCCGCCCGTGGCGATGGGCTGGGCCCAGAAAGTCGGAGCGATCAGTGACGGGCCTTGGGCCGGTGCCGTCACGCCCTCGTGGGCGGCGTCATGCAGCCGGGACTCGGGTCCGCTTGGATCGATGTTCGCTAAATCAGCGGGGAGATCCGGTCGATTCGGTCGGCGATCTCGTTGACCCTGGTCCCTCCGCCGTGCTGCGCGCAACGCCGAGCGTCTGCCGCACCTCCCTGTGATCTGCCGCAGCACTACCTTGGGTCAAGCCAAATGGGACGGAGGTCACGATGGCAGTTGACGAGACAACGCGGCCATGACTTCCATCTCCACAAATGAAAGTGTCAGCATCGCCAAGGCGTACGATTTCAGCAGTTTCAATACCATAGTCGATGTCGGTGGCGGGCGAGGTGGTCTGCTTACCGCGATCCTGTCTGCCAACTTGCACCTTCAAGATGTGCTATTCGACGTTCCGACAGTCGTAGCTGGTGCCGATGAGAAACTAGCCGCCATCGAGGTCGTCGGCCGCTGCAAGGTCGTCAGTGGCGACTTCTGTCACGACATATTATGAAACAATGTAGCGATTGTGCTTGCAATCAGTGACCGAATCGAAGCAGATGGTTGTTACGTAACTCAGCTCCCCAGCGGGGCATCGCTGGGTGTAGCGCGGTGACGCTCTTGGGTTCTCTCAGTGGCATGGCGGACGCCTAAGAGCGTCACCTGCGTTAAAGGAATGGGATCACACGTGACTGTAACCGCCACTTACACGCCCCACTTCGCGGCGGTGCGAACGGAGCACCTGGGGTGGCTCGCTGCCTGCCGGTGCGGCTGGGCTGGACGTACCCAGCACGGTCAGCGTGAGGCTGCCGAGCATGAGCACCAGGAGCATCGCAGCGTGGCACTGCGGCGAGCAGCAGCGCAGCGAGCGCGCCGGCTGCGAACCGTGCCCGTGTCGCCGTTCGACCCGTCGCCCGTCAGCGCGAGCTGAGAAGCTCGACAGGTTTCATCGTGCGAGTTCACCGCTCGTTCACTGATGCTTACTGGCCGTTCACCGACAGTGAGTACTGTCCGTTTGTGGGGGGGAGGCATCGATTCGGGGTGAGCCGGTGC
Source organism: Pseudonocardiales bacterium (assembly GCA_025465385.1). Classification (GTDB taxonomy): domain Bacteria; phylum Actinomycetota; class Actinomycetes; order Mycobacteriales; family Pseudonocardiaceae. The sequence goes on along the minus strand of JAODNG010000047.1, from coordinate 940 downwards.
CTCCTCACCGTTCACTGCAGCCTGCGTCGCCGGTTCGGGCCGGGTTCGCTGCGTGGTGGGTGGTGGTGTGGGCGCGGTGTACGCACTAGGTCAGCGCGTGTGAGACGTCGGTGACGGCACCGCAGGGATGGCGACGACCAGTGGCGGCGCTGGGTGCAGCACCACCCCCGCAAGCGACCCGGCCGCCCGGCACCGCAGCCTGCCGGCCGACGTATATTTCGACGAGATTTTGCGCTCTTAGGGATCATGAAACGCAGATGGCTACAGTGCGTGGCCTGGGCGTTGTGGGGCTCCCGCTGCTTCGATATAGGGTCTAAGCGGGCGTCCCATACGCTGAGCAGGTCGGGTGGTGGTGCTCTGTGGCTAGTCGGCGAGTGCTGGGCTCCTATAACCCCCGGATACGACTGCTGCCGGTGGATCTGGTGGAGCGGGAGTGCGGCCTGGTAGAGATCGGGCGCCAGCACGCCCGCAACTTCGACGCTGGTCACGCACCCTCTGGCAGCGGTGTGCAGCGTGTGCTCACCGAGCTACGCAGGTTGAGCGAGCGCATGGCATCGCGGGCCACCGAGACGGCCACACCAGCGAGAAGCAAGCTTGACGACCTTCGCGCCCGCCGGGCTGCGCGGCTCACAGACGCCCAGAATCGCGAGCATCCCCTCACGGGTGACTAGCGCCGGGCCAAGAGGCATCTGGGGGTGGACCAGGGCAAATTCACGGCGCGGCGCCCTCCTGTGCCCCAGTTCACTCGGTCGGGGTTGACCAGGACGTACTTACCGGCTGTTGCTCGTCCTCTTTTCCTGTGTGGTCTGGGTCGGCGGAGGGGCAGGACGTCGAGATGGCGGAGCTGCGGGAGGCTGAGGTATCGGCCATGGCGGAGCAGCTCCCCTGATGGCATCACGCTGGCTCCGAGTGTTCTCTGCGGCGTGGTGGGCGTTGGTGG
>JAODNG010000033.1 GCA_025465385.1 Pseudonocardiales bacterium | reverse complement strand
GACTCGTATGCGAAGAAGTTGGCGGCCGAGCGCGCCGCGCACCGGGTACGTGGCGTCAAGGCGGTTGCCAACGACATCGAGGTCCATGTTCCCAGTTCCGCTGAGCGCACCGATGCCGACATCGCGTTGGAGGCAAGCCGCGAATTAGCATGGGAAGCGCTGGTGCCTGCCGACCAGATCGAGGTGACCGTGTCGAGAGGGGTCGTTACCTTACGCGGCGAGGTGTCATGGGAGTACGAGCGGCGTGCCGCTGAGCGAGCCGTCCGTCGGCTCTCCGGTGTGCGCGGTGTCGTAAACTTGATCAAAGTCCGCCCTCATCTGGCTCCTTCGCCAGAACGACTCACTCGGCAAATTCAAGACGCCCTGGTCCGCAATGCCGAGACCGATGCCGAGCGGATCCGTGTAGAAGTTCAAGACAATAAGGTGATACTTCGGGGAACAGTACGCAGCTGGGCTGAAAAGGCCGAAGCAGAGCGGGTGGCCTGGTCCGCTCCCGGCGTGACCGCGGTCGAAAATCACATCACGGTCGAACCCTACTGAGGTCAGTCCTGTGCGGTTCGGCCGCGCGGATGGCGGGGGAACTCGGTCTGGACTCGCTCGTCGTCGTGGTAGGTGCGTTCCTTGGCGTAGGCCTCGTAGGCCCGGTAGTCGGCTTCGGTGGCGGGAGGGTCCACCAGTCCGCGGGGATGTAGCCGTTTCTTGAGGACTACGTTGAGCTGTGCGCCAAGCAGGGTGATGATGCCCTGCAGGTAAAACCACCACAGCATGGTGATGACGGTGGCGAAGTTGCCGTAGGTCCTCCCGGCGGTGTGTAGATACCGGGAAATGAGCAGAGACGACAGCTGCTGGAGCAGCCAGAAGGCCACGCCCGACAGCAATGCGCCCGGTAGCACGTCACGGGTAGCAATCTCACGGTCGGTGAGCGAACGGAATGCTGCCAGGAACAACCCCACATCAAGTGTGACCGCAATGAGGTAACCGGCGAGTCGACCGACGGGACTGAGGTTGGTTCCGGTGGTGGCGCCGGCAACGTAACTGCTGATCATCGTGCTGATGACCAGGCCAAGCCCGATGATGCCCAGCGCGACGATGCTGCGCCTGATCTGCTCGCTGAAGCCGGGCCGGTGGGCAACGGGAATTTCCCATACCGAGTTGAATGCTGACTGGGTCGTCCTGACCACGAACGAGCCGCTCCACAGTGCGCTGATACCGCCGACCACAAGCGTCCACCATTCACCGCTGAGGTGTCCAATCGACTCCGTGCTGAACAGGGGGAAAAAGCTAGCCACCCGGCCCAGCACGTCACCTTGTAAGTTAGGGGGCAGGAAGTAGCCGAGTAGAGTGACAAAGATCAGCAGTAGCGGAAAGACCGAGAAGAATGCCCAAAAGGCAATTTGGCTGGCGAGACTGGCCGAGTCGTCCTCGACGAATTTCCGGATCACCGCGATCGGTAGGCCCAGCACCGGGTGCCGTTGCTGGTATGAGTCCAAGCGCCTGAGTGTTTCCCGCGCCCGGTCAGTGACACTGTCCTTGTCGAGTTGACTCATGGGTCCGCTGATGTTCACCCCCATTGCCGCTCAGCGCGATGCCATCCCTAGGCCAGCCCGGGGTTATGCTCCCCCATTGAGGGGCTGACGGAGTTCACGTTGACCTCCTGATTTGGGCCGGGGATGGACGCCAACGCAATGCTCCCTCGCCCAGCGGCTGGTCACTTGGACCTGGCAGCACTAATCGGGCCGCCCTCCACCGGCCTGCCGGCACACCGCCGTGGCTTGTGAGGGCTCGTGCTCGTCCCCCGCCTGTCAGGGCTATTCGTCGCAGCGACCTCGACCCGGTGGGTCATGGTGGCGAGTCCTCGGCGTGGTGGACGGTTGGACGTGTGAGATGGATCCGTTCTGGGGGGCCTACAGGCGGCGACGTGGTGAGCGCAGTCACCTGGTTTCTGGTGGGTTGGCCGACCGGCGCCGGATGAAGTTGCACGGAAAACGCCTTGCATACGAGTCACGAGAGGGATGGGCATGATGGCCGGTGTCGCAACGCGCAACCGCAGTGAGTGGAAGAACACCCTCGACCAGCTGACTGCCGACTACGACGGGCAACACGTGACGATCGAACTGTTTGATCCGTTAGTCGGACACCAGCACGAAGCGGAGCGGCTGCCGTTCTCTTACATCAACTTTGATGTCAAGGACGACGTGATCATAGTCGCCGTGGGGGGGAAATCGCGCCGGTACCCGGTCGTGCTCCGGCACATGGTGTGGCATCCCACGGAGGTGGATGTTGCCCTCGAAGGTGTATCGGAACCGGCGGTGAGAATCGTCGAATCGGACGGCACTACCACCCTGGTAACCTTTTTTGAACAGACGGAGCGCGCAACGTCAACGACCTAACACCCGCTTTAACCTGCATCTCGCCACCCGCGCCTGGGACACCGGTAAAGCTGGAGTGACCCCCGTGGGGGTGGGATTGCCCTGCCTTCTGAGGTCGACTCGGCGCGGCGCCTCTCGTGCCGCGAGGCTCAAGTCTGTGCCGTCCCGACCGGGCAGGGTGTGTGAGGTGGCGCGCGTCACCACGGATGTGACCCGACTTGTGAGGAGATGGGATGACCACACAAACCGACATCGAGAGCAAAGAGCGCGATCTTGTCGTGAAGTGCATCGGCCAGGCGTACGAGGCACTGCACCTCTTGCCTGGAGTGGACGAGAACGGCCCGGTCCTGGTGTGGCTTGCCGAGCAGTTCATGCAGATACAACGCAGAGCAGACAATGCCTCCTGAGTACCTGCCGACGCGATGATCACAGCGGAAACCATCAATCGGATCGTGCGGTTCAGGGGCAACGGGCTGCCGGTCGTGTCGCTGTACGCTCGGGTACCCACCGATCTGAGTAGTCGTGGCGCCATGGTTCGCAGCCAGGTGGACAGGGCGCTGCACGATCTGCGGCTGATGGCCAAGGACCACACGCTCGGCCACGATGCGATCAAGTCGATCCGTGGTGACATCGATCGGATCGCGGGAATGGCTGCGGAACGACGTTGGTTGCCCGGCGCGGTGGCGCTGTTTTCCTGCAGCGGTCGTGGGTTTTTTGAGGAGGTGCAGCTGCCGCGGGGCGTCCGCGATCGGATGACCGTGGACGAGACGCCGTGGGTCCGTTCGATGCTGGCGGTGCTGGACGAATACCACCGGTGTTGTGTTGCCGTGGTCCACCGGGAGTCCGCTCGCACTTGGGAGCTGTACCTGGACGAGATGCGTGAGACGGGCAAGCTGCGGCTCTCGGCCGACCCAGGCCGGAACGACAACAAAGCCGACGAGCTGACCAAGCGGCACTTCCGGCAGGTGGTCACCAGGCTGGATGAGCTGCACCGGACCGACGGGTATGAGCTGTTGGCCATTGGCGGTCACCGGGCCGAGCTGCCCCGCTTCATCGACTTCCTCACGTCGGACCTGCGCGCACGGGTGGCTGGCACCTTCCCGGTCGACGATGCGACATTCAACCTCGGTGACATCAAACGGCAGGCCAGCGCGATAGTCGATCGCTATGAGCGTTCCGAGGAAGAACGCATGGTCGCCGACGCAGTTGAGACGGCAACCGCCGGCGGCCTGGCCGCACTCGGTCTAGAACCGTGCTTGTGGGCCGGGAGCGTCGCCGCGGTGAGTCACCTGCTGGTTCAGGATGGGACGGTCACACCGGGCGTGATCTGCGACTACGACCGCTGGCTTGCCCTCGCCGGTCAGATTTGCCCATTGTGTGAACGCCCGGTTCGGCCCGTTCCCGACATCATCGACGAGTTAGTCCAGGTGGTCATCGATGAGGGCGGCTCGATCAAGCACGTCGGCGCCGACACCGCACTCAAGGAGTACGTGGTTGCGGCCTCGCTGCGGTTCCCGCTCCCGTCCCAGCCGGACGGCTGATCTCCCCGACCGAGCAGCATCCGGCAAGCGGGACGGAAGTCGCGACCGAGCTACTGGCTGCTCGGCGAGTGAAATCTTTGGTTTGTCCTAGGCAACTCCTGGATGTATCGCCGTGGCGGCCCAAGTCGGCGCACACGCACTTGCGCTGGGAGCGCGAATCGGCGCCCGCCAATTCGATATACGAGGCCTATGCGGATCGCCGAGCCTGTTGCCACTCTGGTGAGACGGCCGGTCTCGATGAAGAGGGGACGAGCGCGCATTCAGGCCCCCGCCTTGGCTGGTCGTCCAATCCGACCGTATGAGCCGGTTGGGGCCTGGTGGTGTGGGTGGTTGGTACAGCCGAGAACGGCGACGAGTTTGCCGCAGGCGAGGAACAGTCCAAGGGCTTGTCCGGCGGTGGCTCGGTGGCACGAGCGCAGGGAACTCCGGAGGTGTTGTGCGTGGAGAGCTCTACACCGGCGCCGCCCGTGTCAGTAGACGAATTACCCACGGATGGTGTCGCGAACCCACCACCACCGGGGCGCAAGCTCAGACGCTCTACTCGCATCGCCCTGGTTGTGATCCTCATCGTTGCGGTGATCGCCGGCGTCGGTTTCGCAATCAGCTACTTCCTCAACGCTCGCAACTACGTCAGCACCGACAACGCACAGGTGGATGGCGACAAGATCGTGATCAACGCCCCCGCCAGCGGCACCATTGACGACTGGCGCGCCACGCTCGGCACCGTGCTACAACGGGACGAGATCATCGGCCATATCAAGATCCAACAAGGGTTCGCCCAGCCTCGCATGAGCATCCACGCGCCAGCCAATGGCACCGTAGCCATGGACAACGTTGTGGTGGGTATGTATGTCACCGGCGGTACCCAACTCGCCATCGCTTATGACCTGGCGAAAATCTACGTCACCGCCCGCGTCGACGAAACTGACATCAAGGAGGTCCATGTCGGCCAGCTAGTCGACATCTCCGTCGACGCCTATCCTCAAGCCCGGATCACCGGCAGGGTCCTGGAGATTCAGCCCGGTGCCGCGGCGGTGTTCTCGTTGTTCCCTCAGTCCACTTCCCAGGGCACGGGGAACTTCCAGAAAGTCACTCAGGTCATTCCGGTCAAGATCGGCTTCGAGGACGTTAGTGCCCTGAATAACTTCGACCTTGTCCCGGGCATGAACGTGACCGTTCACATCCATAAACACTGATCTCCATGGCGAACACAGCTACGCCGCAGGGCGCCATCATCGGCAATGGTCGTTATGCCGAGCCCAGCCTGCGGGCAGCCTCGACGAGCCCGGCTCCCACCCGAAGATGGCTCGTGCCGCTCATGGTGCTCATCGCCGGAAGTTTCGTTTCGGTCCTGGACACCAGCATCGTCAACGTCGCCATCCCGCGCATTCAAAACGAGTTCGGGGCGACCACCGATGAGGTTCAGTGGGTGGCCAACGGCTACACGCTCAGTCTGGGCGTGGTGGTGCCATTGAGCAGCTGGCTGAGCGCCCGGTTCGGGCTCAGCCGGCTTTACGTCATCTCGTTGCTCGGCTTCGGGGCCGGCTCAGCCCTGTGCGGGCTGGCGGGGAGCTTGAACACCCTGGTGGCTTTCCGGATCGTCCAGGCCATCGGCGGGGGCATTCTGCCCGTGATCACACTGTCGATCCTCTACCGGATCGTCCCCCGCGATAAGATCGGGACCGCAATGGGACTGTACGGCCTTGGGGTCGTCTTCGCCCCGGGGATCGGGCCGAGCCTCGGCGGTTACCTTGTCGAGTATGTCAGCTGGCGGCTGATCTTCTACATCAACGTGCCCATCGCGATTTTGGGTGCCATCGCCGCGGTGATAGTGCTACCTCGTTTCCCTGGTGGCCACGCAGGCCGCTTTGATGTGCTCGGGTTTCTCACCGTGGCCACCGGATTGTTCACCCTGCTGCTGGCCCTGTCGGAGGGACAGAGGTGGGGATGGAGCTCCTACCCCATCTTGGCACTGCTCATTGTGAGCGTGCTAAGCCTAGCCCTGTTCGTGGTTATCGAACTGGAGATGGATGAGCCACTGCTGGACGTGCGGGTGTTTCGCTACTGGCCGTTCACCAACTCGCTGCTGTTGATTTCGGTGCTGTCGATCGGGTTGTTCGCGGTGTTGTTCTACATACCGTTGCTGCTACAGCAAGGCTTGATGCTGGCGCCGTTCCCGGCTGGCCTGACGCTGCTTCCGCAGGCGCTGGTGATGGCGGTACTCATGCCGATCTCCGGACGGCTGTATGACCGCATCGGTCCCCGGTGGCCGGCCGTCATCGGGTTGCTGATCGTGGCCTGGGGCACTTACCGGATGCACCAGATCACCCTGGACACGTCACGCGCAGAGATCATGTGGTTGCTCGGCTTCCGAGCAGTGGGACTGGGCCTGGCCATGATGCCGATCTTCACCGCTGGTATCGCTAGCATTCCACTAACACAGATCAGCCAGGCCAGCGCGTTCAATAACGTGGTACGGCAGACGTCGTCGGCGCTGGGCGTGGCCGCGTTCACCGCATTGCTGACCCGCCAGCAGGCTCAGCAGCTAGCCAACCGTGCCGCCTTACTGCCCGCGAACACCCCCGTCCCGCACCTCGGCCCGCCGCAGGTCCCCGACTGGCTAGGTGTGTGGGCCGTCTACCAGAAGACCCAGCTGCAAACCTTTGCTGATGCCGTGGACTGGTTGTTCATTATCGTCGCAATCCTTACCGCCGCCGGAGTCGTCCTTGCGATATTTCTACGCTCAGGACCGGCACCGGCCGCCGACCAAAGCCCTGACACAGTAGTGATTACCGGATAGGTTGTCTGCCGGAAGCGTCGCGGTGATCATTCTTTCTTGTCGGCACTTTCGCCACCACGCCGCACTGCGGCCGGCTGGTCCACATTTGGCGAGCCGGCGCCATGGGCGAAGGAGCTGAAATGCGCGTCGTGGACGGGCAGCGGCTGTCGCTGCAGCCGGGGCAGCGCACGCTGTAGATCATCCATCAGCAGATCGGCTAGGTCGTGGGTGAAGCCGTTGCGCATGACGATACGCAGCACCGTCAAGTCCGTACGGTTTTCCGGGAAGCTGTAGGCGGGCACCAGCCATCCGCTCTCCCGCAGGGCGGCGGACACGTCGAACACCGAGTACGCAGTGATCTCCTCGCGCAGGGTGAAAGCGAACACCGGCAGCTGGCTGCCGTCGGTGAGCAGACGAAATGGGCCTAACTCGGCGATCCGCTCGGCCAGTGAGGTCGCCACCTCGCGGCAGTACTGTTGCACCCGCTGGTAGCCGTCCAATCCCAGCCGGATGAAGTTGTAGTACTGGGCGATGACCTGCGAGCCGGGGCGGGAGAAGGTCAGCGCGAAGGTCGGCATGTTTCCGCCCAGGTAGTTCACCCGGAAGACCAGGTCCTCGGGTAGCGCCGCGCTGTCGCGCCACACCACCCAGCCCACGCCTGGATACACCAGTCCGTACTTGTGCCCGGAGGCGTTGATGGAAACCACCCGGGGCAGTTGGAAGTCCCACTTCAGGTCCGGGTCGCAGAACGGCGCGATCATTGCGCCGGACGCACCGTCCACGTGCACCTGAATGTCCAGGCCGGTGCGCTCGTGCAGTTCGTCCAGCGCGGCACAGATCTCCGCGACTGGCTCATAACTGCCGTCGAAAGTTGAGCCGAGGATGGTGACCACGCCGATGGTGTTCTCGTCGCAGCGGGCCACCGCCTCCTGCGGCGACAAATGGAACCGATCACCCTCCATCGGTACCAGACGCGGCTCCACGTCCCAGTAGTTGGCGAACTTCTCCCAGCAGATCTGGACGTTCACGCCCATCACGATGTTTGGCCGGTCAGCCTGCTTGCCAGCCGCGCGGCGGGCGTGCTGCCAACGCCGCTTGAGCGCCAGGCCGGCCAGCATGCACGCCTCGCTGGACCCGATGGTCGAGCAGCCGATGGCCTTGTCCACGTCGGTAACGTGCCACAGCCGAGCGAGCATCCGCACGCAGCGCATTTCCAGATCGGCGGTGCGTGGGTATTCGTCCTTGTCGATCATGTTTTTGTCG
>JAODNG010000585.1 GCA_025465385.1 Pseudonocardiales bacterium | reverse complement strand
GTGAAGTGCGTGGTATGGGCAGCGTCGCCGATGAGAACCAGATTGTCGTGGTACCAGGTCTTGTTGGTCACCTGGGTGAAGCGCAACCACCGCGCCGGTTCGCTCCGGGACTGGCTGATCAGCGCACGGCCGTCGAGGGCACGCTCGAAGATCTTTTCCAGGAGTCCGACGCTGTCTTCGTTGTTGAGCGAGTCGAACCCGAGTGCCTGCCAGGTCTGTTGGGCGCATTCCACGATGCAGGTGCTGCTGCCGGCGCTGGAGGGATAGGCGTGGAACCAGATCCACCCGGCTGAAGTTTGTTCGAAGGCGAAGGTGAAGCTGTCGAAGATTTTGTCTGTGCCCAGCCAGATATAGGGGTTGCCGCCGATGTCGACGCGGGAGCCGAAGTGGTCGTCGTGGTGTTGTCGCGCCCTACTGTTCGCGCCGTCGCAGACGACCACGAGGTCGGCGTCGGGCAGCGTGGAGGGGTCATCGACCTCGTGGCGGTACTGGATCTCGATCCCGAGTTCGCTGGCCCGCTTGCCGAGGACATTGAGTAGGGTCGCACGGCCCACGCTGTAGCCATAGCCAGGCAGGTAACCCGTTTGCTCGCTGCGCAGGATCACCCGCTGCTCCTGCCACAGGACAGATTCAGAGCGTATCGTCCGGGCGCTGTCGCGGTCGTTGCGGAACAGGATGTCGAGCAGGTCGTCCCAGTACACGACGCCCCAGCCGTAGGTGGCGCCGGGGGGATCGCGTTCGATGACGGTGATGTCGTGACCGGCGTCGCGCAGTTTCGCTGACATAGCGAAGTACAACCCGGCCGGACCGCCGCCGATGCACACGATTTTCATGTCAGTACTCCATTCCGTACGGATGTTGCTGTGCCCGCGAGTGTGGGGGAGTGGTGGAGGTGGTAGAGGTGGGCGTACTGGTTATTGCTCGCCAGCAGTTGAGCATGGGTGCCGGTGTCGGTGATGCGGCCATTTCCCAGGTAAATGATCTGGTCGGCGTCGGTGACGGTGAGCAGGTTGTGGGAGATGACGATGGTGGTGCGGCCGGTGATCAGGCGACGTAAGGGGGTCAGGATGCGTTGGCTGGCCTCAGCGTCCAGGCCCGTGGTGGGCTCGTCCAACAACAGGATCGGCGCGTTGCGGATCATGGCCCGGGCGATGGCGATGCGTTGGCGTTGCCCACCGGAGAGCAGTCGACCGCGTTGCCCCACCCGGGTGTCATAGCCATCCGGGAGGGCGCTGATGAAGTCGTGGGCATCGGCGGCAACCGCGGCAGCGATGAGTTGGTCTTCGCTGGCCTCGGGGCGTCCGGCGAGGATGTTCTCAGCGATGGTGCCATCCAGTAGCAGGGTTTCCTGCAGAACGATGGCGATGTTGGCGCGCAAGGCCTCGGGGTCAAGGTCGCGTAGGTCGATCCTGTCCAGGTTGATGTGACCTGCGGTGGGGTCATAAAACCGGAGTAGCAGTTTGAGCAGGGTGGTTTTGCCCGCGCCGCTGGCCCCGACGATCGCCGTGGTCTGGCCGGGCTCGGCAGTGAAGCTGATCTGGTTGAGGACCTCCGTGGTGGTGTCGGGATAGGCGAAGCTGACCCGCTCCAGGCGCAGGCAGCCGCGGACCCGGTCTAACGGAGTGGGGTGCGGTGGGGCGGTCACGGTCGGCCGTTGGTCGAGGAGCTCGATGATGCGTTCGGCGGCCGCGGCCGCGCCAAACAGGGAGGTGGACAGCTGACCCAGACCCTGGACGGGGCTGTAGAGCTGCGACAGAAATACCAAAAAGGCCAGTAACCCACCCAAGGTGATGTGCCCGGCGGTCAGTTCCCAGATGCCCAACCCCAGTATGGTCAGCACCCCGATGACTTGGAGCAGGTCCACCAGCGGAGAGAACATCGCCCCGAGTCGGGTCGCGGCCAGCTCAGCGTGCACGCTGCCCAAGCTTTGGGCGGCGAAGCGGTCTACCTCAGCTTGTTCGCGGCCGTAAGCCTGGATCAGGGTGGTGTTGCCCAAGCTTTCTTCGGCGACGACGGTGATCGACCCGGCGCGTTGGCGGACGTCCCGGGAGGCGACTTTGATCCGGCGGGCGAAGACCCGGGCCGCGGCCCAGAACATCGGCACTGCGATCAGCGACGCCAATGCCAGGCGCCAGTCCAGGTAGAACAACACCCCGGCGAAGACCATGATCTTCAGCAGATTTGCGAAGACCCCGATGACACCGGAAAGCACCACCGTTTCGATCGCGCCCACATCACCGGTCAGTCGGCTCAGGGTATCCCCCAGCCGGCGGCGGTCAAAGAAACTCACCGACAGGGTATGTAGGTGAGCGAACACCCGGGTGCGCATCCGGTGCAAGAAATTCTCCCCGATCCACGCGCCCAGATACTGCCCGATAAAACCCAGCATGCCCACCAGCACCGTGATACCCACAAACGCCGCGACCACCGGCGGGAACGCCGCGAAATTCCGGGGCGTCAACACGTCATCGACCAACGCCCGGAACAGTAAGATCGCGGCGGCGTCTACCGCGGGCGTTACGATGATCAATGCCAGGCTCAGCCACAACCATCGCCAAAACGGCCGGGCATCAGGCCAGAACCGACGAAAAACCTCCCGCAAACGCGCCGCTGGTGCCGCCTCCACCAAACCCCCGACATCCCCCGACGCCGGGCGCAACAGCGACCTCACCACCTCCCACACAGCCGCTCCCCACCCCTCTAGTTTTGGCGTGGGCGGTGGCCCTCACCACCTTCAATAGGGTGAAAGCCACCGACCAACAATTTGCCGGAGATTACTTAATGGTGGCCCCAGCCGTCGCCGTGACCCCAGCCGCCGTGGCCCCAACCCCAGCCGCCGTGGCCCCAACCCCAGCCGCCCCAGCCCCAGCCGTGGCCCCAGCCCCAGCCCCAGCCGTGGCGGCGCTTCTCGTCGTCGTCGCCGTCTTTTTTGCCAAGCCTGAAGATTTCCGTGATCCTCATATTCCCCACCCTTCTTATTCTCCTAGGAACCTGTCTCCCAGGAAGATCAATAAATGTGTTCCTCAGCTAGCGATAAGCAGTCGACGGGGTAATCAAGACAGCTCTAGGACGGATTGGGTCTTACGATTTACTTGCAGTTACCCTTAGTGGCGTAGTCGATCCGCTACGTCACTCTCGTCACCAACGTCAGTAAATGCTGGATCGCCTGGGCCGGTGACCGCTCGATCATGAGAATTCATACCTGGATGGCTCTGACCCGACTTGGCCTGGCAAGATGCCTGACCACGCTCCTGTCGAGCTCATGCGTTCGACGGTCCGGTGGGACTGCGGCTGGCCACCGAGTGTTGCTCATTTCGAACCTGACCTTAACCTCTTCTAACTTTCTTCTTACCTTCTGCTAACTAGGAGTCTGAGCGCCGCTGGCCTGATACGAGACAGCCGACTAATCGCCCGGTCGGCCGCAGTAGGTGTACCGACGCGATCCGCCCCGCCTCATACAGCGCACAGTTGTCCACCTTCAGTGAGGTGATTGACACACGCAGCACGTCACCTTCACGAGGACACCCTCATCCGCCGCCGACGAGTCCTGGGCGAGGAGCACCCGACACCCTGATCTCGACCAGCAACCTCGCCGCTGATCTACGCGAGCTGGGCCAGTACGACGCAACACGTCAGCTCGACGAGGACACCCTCACCCGCCGCCGACGAGTCCTAAGGCGAGGACCACCCCCACACCCGATCTCGACCAGCAACCTCGCCGCTGATCTACGCGAGCTGGACCAGCGCAGGCAAGGTCGCCAGCTGGAAGAGTGACTCCGGTTTCATCGCGGGAAGTGGAAGGAACGCGCGTGGTCGTTTACGCGGGTTGCGGTGGCGACTTGGGGAGGAGTCGAGCCGCTGACCTTCCGATTTTCAGGAGTCTGGATAACAGTTCGCCGAATACCATTAACGTCCGTGACCTGCATCGCCGCGTTGAATCGAACGCGGCTGAACGCGGACGAACGTAGACGGACGAGACCAAAGATGAGACCACCAGGGCTCGCTCGCGGATATCCCTTCTGCGCGTGGCGGCATGGGCTCCCCAACAGGATCCGACACCGGGCCTATGGCACCATGCGGCTGGCTCCGACAAGGAGTACAAACGCGTCCCTGCTCCTCTCCGTTCCCTCGTCCTGGCCGCCCTGCTCGTCGCGGCGGCGGTGTCAATGGTGGCGCTTGCGCCATCGCAGCGCCAATGCCGCGGAGTTAACGGTTTGGTGATCATGTCCAGGATGCGGTGGGCGTGTCGC
>JAODNG010000570.1 GCA_025465385.1 Pseudonocardiales bacterium | reverse complement strand
CAGGGCATGCCCGAGGTGCGTTCGACCCATACCGTCTTCGTCCTGGATGAGGAGCGCCGTCCCATCGGGTCGGTGCACCACCTCGCGCCGGTCAGCCCCGAAGTGTCCCGTCGACCAGCGCGGGACTGATCCGCCCGCGGACCTCGCCCAATCCGATGCTGGTGCCATCCGGGCCGGGCGCGCTCGCTGTGATCGACACCTCGTCGCCGTCGGCGAGAAAGCTGCGGGTGGATCCGTCAGCGAGGCTCAGTGGCGTCGAGCCGTTCCAGCTGAGTTCAAGTAGACAGCCCCGCTCGTCCGGCGCGGCGCCAGTGACTGTGCCGGAGGCGAACAGATCACCCGTGCGCAGGCACGCGCCGTTGCTGGTCAGGTGGGCCAGCTGCTGCGGGGCGGTCCAGTACATCCCGGCGAACGGTGGGCGGGAAATCAGCTGGCCGTTGAGCCGCACCTCCAGCGTGATGTCCAGCCCCCAGGACTCGGTGCCGGTGTCGTCGAGATAGGGCAACGGGTGCGGATCCCGTACCGGTGGTCCGATGCGCGCGGTGCCCAGAGCATCGAGCGGGACCACCCACGGGGAGATCGACGTGGCGAACGACTTGCCGAGCAACGGTCCGAGCGGCACGGACTCCCAGGACTGGATGTCACGCGCGGACCAGTCGTTGACCAGGCATACCCCGAACACGTGGTCGGCGAAGTCGGTGAGCGGGACCGGTCGACCCAGGGCCGATGGCGTGCCGATGACGAACCCGATTTCGGCCTCGAAGTCCAGTGCGGTCGAGGGACCGAAGGTGACGGTGTCCTCGGGCCCGCGCCGCTGGCAGTTCGGCCGGGTGACCGGCGTTCCGGAGACGACAACAGTTCCGGCCCGGCCGTGATAACCGACCGGCAGATGCCGCCAGTTCGGCGGTACTGATCGCTGGCCAGGCCGCAAGATCCGTCCGACGTTGGCCGCATGCTGCTCGCACGAGTAGAAATCGACGTAGTCGGCGACGGTGAACGGCAGCCGCATCGTGACCTCGCTGGCCGGTAGGAGCAGCGGCGCCAGCGCCTCGGCGTGCCGATCGTCGGTCAGCCAGCGGGTCAGCGTCTCCCGGACCGTGGTCCAGGTCTGGCGTCCCGCGATCAGCAACCCATCCAGGCTGCCGCTGCCAAACAGCGCGGCGTGCTCGGGCAGCAGATCCCTGGTGGCTTTGGTGAGGTCGAGGATGGCGTCGCCCACCGCCACCCCGACCCGCGGCGGCGAGTCAACCTGGTCGGTGAAGACGCCATAGGGCAGTGTGTGCAGGCCGAACGGATGCTCGGCCGGCACCCCGGGCCACGGGGTCACGGTCTCGCTGGTCACCCGGACGGGCCCCGCCCCGACCAGCTCCACGGGTACGCCGGGTCCTCGGAGGCGGTGCCACCCTCGCCCAGCCCCAGCGGGCGGAAGGTGTCGACCATGACCGCCAGCTCGTCGAAGGACTCGACGCCGAGGCTGCGCTCGACCGCCCCCGGCTGCGGGCCGTGCGAGTGGCCACCGGGATGCAGCGAGACCGAGCCGAGACCAATCCCGCTGCCCTTACGCGCCTCGTAGTCTCCACCGCAATAGAACATGACCTCATCGGAATCGACGTTGGAGTGGTAGTAGGGCACCGGTACCGCCAGCGGGTGATAGTCAACCTTGCGGGGCACGAAATTGCAGATCACGAAACCGGTGCCGGCAAAGACCTGGTGTGCTGGCGGTGGCTGGTGGATGCGGCCGGTGATCGGCTCGAAGTCGGTGATGTTGAACGCGTAGGGGTACAGGCAGCCGTCCCAGCCGACCACGTCGAAGGGGTGTCTCGGGTAGGTGTAAATCGTTCCGGCTAGACCTCCCTTTTCAGCACCGCTACCGCGGTGCTTGATCAGAACCTCCACGTCAGTACCCTCAACCACCTCCGGCGCACCGGGGCCCCGCAAGTCCCGCTCGCAGTACGGCGCGTGCTCCAGGAACTGCCCGAACCGCGACAGGTAGCGCGGCGGCGGGGCGATGTGGCTGTTCGCCTCGATGCAGTACGCGCGAAGCGGTTCATCCAGGCTCGGCACCCACCGGTGGGTGGTGCCACGCGGGAGCACGACGTAATCGCCCGTCCCGACCGCAAGCGGACCGAAGACCGTCTGCACCGTTGCCGAGCCGGACTCAACGTAGATGCACTCGTCACCCACAGCGTTGCGGTACAGCGGTGAAACCTCACCCGCGACGGCGTAGCAGATCCGCACGTCGGCGTTGCCGAGCACCAGCCGCCGTGCGGTCACCACGTCGTGGCGTTTCCACTCCTGACTGTCGAACAGGTCGTGCAACCGCAAGTGCCGCGGTAGCAGTGGCTCGTTGGGTACCGTGCTGTGGTCGCGCAGGGTCCACGGCCGCGCGTCGACGATCGCCGACGGGATCTGCTCGTGGTAGAGCAGCGCGGAATCAGCGGAGAAACCCTCCTCTCCCATCAGCTCCTCGCAATACAGCGAGCCGTCCAGGCGGCGGTGCTGGGTGTGCCGCTTGCGCGGGATCGTGCCCGCCTGCCGGTAGAAGGCCATGGTTCTCCAGATGGCCGGCGCTAGAGATTGCCGCGGCGGGCCTGCTCACGCTCGATGGCTTCGAACAGGGCCTTGAAGTTGCCCTTGCCGAAACCCAGCGAGCCGTGCCGCTCGATGAGCTCGAAGAACACCGTCGGCCGGTCCTGCACCGGCTTGGTGAAGACCTGCAGCAGGTAGCCGTCTTCGTCCCGGTCGGCAAGAATGCGCAGCTCACGCAACGTCTCGATGGGGACGCGGGTATCGCCGACCCACTGGCCGAGGGTGTCGTAGTAGGAGTCCGGGGTGTCCAGGAACTCCACGCCCCGGTCCCGCATCGCCGACACGGCGCCAACGATGTCGCCGGTCGCCAGCGCGATGTGCTGCACGCCCGGGCCACCGTAGAACTCCAGGTACTCGTCGATCTGCGAGCGCTTGCGGCCGACCGCGGGTTCGTTGAGCGGGAACTTGACCCGGTGGTTACCGCTGGTCACCACCTTCGACATCAGCGCGGAGTACTGGGTAGCGATGTCGTCGCCGACGAACTCCTTCATGTTCTCGAAGCCCATCACCCGGTTGTAGAACGACACCCAGAGGTCCATGCGACCGAGCTCGACGTTGCCCACGCAATGATCTAC
>JAODNG010000560.1 GCA_025465385.1 Pseudonocardiales bacterium | reverse complement strand
CGTCGCGATCCCGGAAGCCGACCCGGCCGAGCTCCATGCGGCTGATCTTGGCGTGGGACGCCCGGATCGCGTGGCCGGCCGCTGCTGCGGTGATACCCCGCGCTTCACGCAGCCGACGCAGTTGAGTACCCAACACGATACGCAGCGCGGTCGGTCCCGGCGATCACCCCGAACCAGCCCCACCACTCGGATCCTCACTCGACCGAGGCGCGGTCACCATTCCCCTACGGTTGAAGCACTATGGGTGCCTCACAATAGACGGGTAGGTCGGGCTGCGTAAGACCCAGCGAAGTCAGATCCGGCCGCTGAACAACGCGACGCCGTTCGGGGTGTTCGCGGTCAAGCTGAACTGGCCGGGTCCGCCGACGAACACCTTGGTCAGCGTCACCGAGGTGTGCGCGACGATCGGAGATCGGTACATCCAGTCGCCCTCGGCAGACTCGGGCACCGTCGCGTGGTTGAGTTTCCCGACGAAGGACGTGGACACCGGGTTCCAGTCCCGCTCCCCGTTATTGGTCAGCGTCACCGGTACCAGAATCACCGGCTCGCCAGTCTGCATCGAAGTGCCTACCGTGGGCGCGCCGGCGACGATCGTGTTCCCGTCGCTGGCGGTCCACAGCTGATCGAAGGCCATCGTGGTGCCGCCGGGAGTCACCACTACTGCTGGTGGCGCAGCCTTTGGCGGGGCGGTAGCCAGCCGCGTGGTGGTGCCAGTCGCCCCAACGCGTTGGGTGGCACCGTCGACGGTGGCCAGTGCGGCGACACCTAACCAAGTGGCGTACACCACAAGCCCGAACACGACCAGTAGGCCCAGCGTGAAGCTCACGACGCCGACGCGCTTCGTCGGCCGCTGATGGCGTGGTTGCGGGGCAAGGAACCGGTATGGCGACGCAGGTGCGGACACGAAGCCTCCAGGAGTGTGCGAAACAGCGCGCCGCGACCGATCCCATGCCGGTGACCACTGGTAGCAGTCACTCTAGTTTTCGCTCCGCGAACTCGGTTCGTTAACAACCCGAACGAGTGATTCAGCTACATGGAGTAGCGTGAAATAAGCCAGAATCCGGATGCGTTGGACTGTGAGTGAACCAGCTCACGCGCGCCGACGAAGGAGAACAAAGGGTGCACCCGAGTAACCTGATCCAATGGACGGCGTGAACACTGTGAACGATCAGTTGGGACGGGGCCTGCGGGACCTGCGGATCTCGATTACGGATCGGTGTAACTTCCGCTGTTGTTACTGCATGCCTCGCGACGTTTTCGGCACCGACTTTCCGTTCATGGACTCCTCGGAACTGCTGTCATTCGAAGAGATTGTTCGGGTGACGAAAGTCTTCGCCGGGCTGGGTGTTGAAAAACTGCGACTCACGGGCGGGGAGCCGTTGCTCCGACATGGCATCGAGGGGCTTGTCGAGCTGCTGGCCGGCATCGACGGCATCGACGACGTCGCCATGACTACCAACGGCTCACTGCTGGCGAAGAAAGCGCGCTCGCTCCGCGATGCCGGGCTGTCCCGGGTGACGGTGAGCCTGGATTCCCTTGATGCGCAGACGTTCAGGACTATGAGCGACGTGAAGATCCCGGTGTCCCGGGTGCTGGAGGGCATCGCCGCCGCCGCGGATGCCGGACTGACGCCGGTGAAGCTCAACACGGTGGTCAAGCGTGGACTCAACGACGGCAAGGGCATTCTCGACCTCGCCGCCTTCGGCCGGGAACACGGCTACATCGTGCGCTTCATCGAGTTCATGGACGTCGGCGCCACGAACGGCTGGCGGATGGACGACGTCGTTGCGGCGGCGGAGATCGTCGAGGCCATTAACGGTCAGTGGCCTATCGAGCCAGTGGATCCGGCCTACGTCGGCGAGGTCGCCGCTCGGTACCGCTACGCCGACGGCGCTGGTGAGGTCGGCGTGATCACTTCGATCAGCCAGCCGTTCTGCGGCACCTGCACCCGGGCTCGGTTGTCCGCCAAGGGCGAGTTGTACACCTGCTTGTTCGCGGGCCTGGGCCACGACCTCCGGACGCCGCTGCGCGACGGAACCAGCGATGATGCGATCGAAAAGCGCATCACTGGCATCTGGAAGGACCGAACCGACCGTTACTCAGCCCAGCGCACCACCGCAACGCTAGGGCTGCCCAAGGTTGAGATGAGCTATATCGGGGGCTGACGCCCTTGTGGATCGCTGTTTTGCCACTCACGCGCCGCAGCGAGGGCCATCTCGTTTTCGTTCGGGTCGCCGATGGTGATGCGGACGCCGTCGCCGGAGAACGGGCGGATGACGACCTTGTGTTCCAAGCAGTGCTCGTTGAAGGCCATGGTGTGCTCACCGAAGGGCAGCCAGACGAAGTTGGCCTGCGAGCGCGGCACGGGATAGCCCATCGCGATCAGCTCGCTGCCAACCCGGTCCCGTTCAGCGGCCACGCTGCGGCAGCGGGCGAGCATCTCGTCCTCGACGTCGAGGCTCGCCAGGGCTGCGACCTGGGCTAATGAGTTGATGCTGAACGGCACGGACACCTTGCGCAATGTCGTGGCGACCGGCTCGGGCGCCACGCAGTACCCCACCCGCAGGGCAGCCAGCCCGTAAGCCTTGGAGAACGTCCGCAACACCGCGACGTTTTCCCGCTGCCGGTAGAGCTCCATGCCATCAGGCACCGCGGGATCGGTGACGAATTCGTGGTAGGCCTCGTCCAGGGCGACTAACACGCCGTCGGGTACCGCGTCGAGGAACGTGACCAGCTCGTCGCGTCGCACGGCCGTGCCGGTCGGATTATTGGGATTGCACACGAAGACCAACCGGGTGGCTGGGGTGATCGCGTCAAGCATCCCCGCCAGATCGTGGGTGTGGTCGGTGCGCAGCGGCACCGTGCGCTGCCGGGCTCCGACGATCTGGGTGATGATCGGGTAGGCCTCGAAGGAGCGCCACGCGAAAAGCACCTCATCGGTCGGAGTGCAGGTGGCTTGCACCAACTGCTGGCACAGTGCCACGGACCCGGCTCCGACGGCGAGTTGCGACGGTGGCACGTCCAACCGGGCCGCCAACCGATCCACCAGCGCGGCCGCCCCGTTGTCCGGGTAACGGTTGATGCCCGCAGCGGCGTCTCGGATCGCCGCGACGACGCCGGGTAACGGACCCACGGACACCTCGTTGCTGGCCAGCTTCACCGCTCCCGGGATGCTGCGACCAGGGACGTACCCGGGCAGCGACTCCAGATCAGCCCTGGTGTGGGCGGTCATCGCGCCTCCTGTTCGCAACCAGGCGCGGCCAACACGCCAACATCACCGTAGCGAGCCGGTCGCCGATGTTTGACGCCACAGCCGCACGTGGTCGCGGTTTATGTGCCAGAAACCGTGATCAGGCTTCCGAACTCTCGACCCGGTACGCTGCGTCCTCACCCTGGTTTCGCGGACGAGGCGGGTGGACACATGACGCAACGTAGTCTCGAACAGATCCCGCTCTGCGATGGCACTGGGCTGCGGCTGACGGTCGCCACGCCGGAATCAGAGGTGCGCGGAGGCATCGTCGTCGAGCCTGACCTCGGAGGCGTCACCGATGACGTCTGGCAGCTCGCCGCTGGGCTGGCCGGAGAGGGCTGGCTGGCCGTGATCCCAGATCTGTTCCACCGCCACGACATTGACGAGCTACCCGCCGGCGGGGCTACCGCCCGCCGCCATCTCGAGTGGCTGACCGAAACATCCGTTCAGGCCGATACTGACGCCGCCTTGCGCTGGTTGGCGCGGTGCCGCGTGGCTGCCGACCAGATGGGGGTGGTCGGCTTCGGACTAGGTGGCGCCGCGGCGCTCATCGTCGCCACCAAACGCGATCTGGGTGCGGCGGTGACCATTGGCGGGATCGGGGCAGTGGAGCCGGTGGCAGCGGGTCTGCCCGCGCTGGTCGACGTTGCCGCTGAGCTGCGCTGCCCATGGCTAGGTATTTACGACCAGGATGGTGACGTGCCCGAGGCGGAGGTGACCAAGCTGCGAGATGCCGCCCACTCCGCCCACGTCGCCACCGACCTGGTGCACTGCTCCTTCCACACCGACCAGTCCGTCGCCTCGGAAGCCTGGGGTCGCACCCTGAACTGGTTCAGCAGCCACCTGCGCTAGCGCACTCGTGAGTGCGTAACAGTG
>JAODNG010000548.1 GCA_025465385.1 Pseudonocardiales bacterium | reverse complement strand
GAGCGGACCGGTGATCTGCAGCGGATCACCGCTGAGTACAGCAACTACCGCCGTCGGGTGGAGCGGGACCGCCAGCTGGTGATCGATGTCGCCAAGGCGCAGGTGACTACTCAGCTGCTCACCGTGCTCGACGACATCGAGCGGGCCCAGGAACACGGTGACCTGTCCGGAGCGTTCAAGGTCGTTGCGGACAAGTTGGTAGCGGCACTGCAGGCGCAGGGCTTGGAACCGTTCGGAGTGGTCGGGGAAGCTTTCGACCCCTCGGTTCACGAAGCCGTGCAGCACAGCACAGCCGCGGACATCTTCGAGCCGACTGTCACCGCCGTACTGCGCCCCGGCTACCGCTTCGGGGAGCGAGTACTGCGCCCAGCGATGGTGGCGGTGACCGACGCGGAGGCAGCCGTGACGTTCCCGGACCCGGCGGCATCGCCCGGCCCTGAGCAGGGCGCCGAGCAACTGCAGGACGATTGAACAGTGATGAGAGAGGAGGTGTCCGGTGAGCGCCCGGGAATGGATTGAGAAGGATTTTTACGCGGAGCTGGGTGTCTCCTCCACCGCGTCCGCCGACGAGATCAAACGCGCCTACCGCAAGCTGGCCCGAGAGCTGCACCCGGACGCTAACCCGGGCGACGCTCGGGCTGAGGCGCGCTTCAAGTCGATGTCCGAGGCCTACGGTGTGCTGTCGGACCCGGAGAAACGCAAGCAGTACGACGAGGCTCGCAGCCTGTTCAACGGCGGCTTCCGACCCGGCGGTGGTTTCGGCGGAGCCGGCGCGCCGGGCGGCTTCGATCTCGGTGATCTGTTCGGGACTCAGGGTGGTCGCGGTGCAGACGCGGGCGGCCTCGGGGATCTGCTCGGCGGGTTGTTCGCCAACCGCGGCGGTACACCGGGCGCTGGGGCCAGCCGCCCACGGCGCGGTACCGACGTCGAGACTGAGCTGCGGATCGACTTCATCGAGGCGATCCGCGGCGCCACCGTGCCGTTGCGGATCGCCAGCCCGGCCAGCTGCGGCAGTTGCGGCGGCTCGGGGGCCCGGGCCGGTACCGTCCCGCGGGTCTGCCCGGTCTGCGGCGGCACCGGGCTGGTGACTCGCAGCCAGGGCGCATTCGCCCTGTCGGAGCCGTGCCGAGATTGCCGCGGTACGGGGCGGATCATCGAGGATCCGTGCACCGAGTGCGGCGGCCGGGGAGTGTCCAACCGATCCCGCAGCCTGACCATGCGGATCCCCGCCGGGGTCGCCGACGGTCAGCGCATCCGGCTGGCCGGGCAGGGTGAGCCGGGGATGCGCGGCGCGCCCGCTGGTGATCTGTTCGTGCTGGTGCATGTCACCCCGCATCCAGTGTTCGGGCGCTCGGGTGATGACCTCACGCTGACGGTGCCGGTGTCGTTCCCCGAGCTGGTGATGGGCACCACGCTGACGGTGCCCACCATGGATGGTCCCGATTCCGACGGCACCGTGAAGCTCAAGGTCCCGGCCGGCACCGCCAGTGGTCGCACGCTGCGAGTGCGCGGCAAAGGCATCACCGGGCGGCACGGGCGCACCGGTGATCTGCTGGTGACCCTGCAGGTCGCGGTCCCCGCCAAGCTGGACCGGGACGCGAAGGCGGCACTGGAGGCTTACGCGCAGGCCACCGCCGGGGAGAACCCGCGGGCGGAGCTGTTCGCCCGCGCGCAACATCCAGGAGCAGCGCGATGATCCCTCCGACGCCACCGGGTGCGGATCAGGACACCCCGGTCTTCGTGATCTCAGTCGCCGCCCAGCTGGCCGGGTTGCACGCCCAAACCCTGCGCAGCTACGACCGGTTGGGACTGGTGTCCCCCGGTCGTAGTGCCGGGGGTGGGCGCCGCTATTCGGCGCGCGACATCGCGATGCTGCAAGAGGTGCAGCGGTTGTCCCAGGATCATGGCGTCAATCTGGCCGGGATCAAGCGGATCATCGACCTAGAGAATCAAGTCGACGCGCTGCGCTCCCGGCTGGCCGAGATGGCCGCTGAGCTGGAGCAGGCGCGCACCGAGCTGGCGCAGGCGCAGGCCCTGGCCCAGCACGCCGCGGCCACCGTGCACGCCTCCTACCGTCGCGACCTGGTCCCGCTGCGCACCGAAACCGAAACAGCCCTGGTGATCTGGCGGCCCAGCAGGTAGGCCCTTGAAAGCGCCCTGTCTAGTCCAGGGTGAACGGGTCGTAGATGATCCGGTCGAGCGCGGTGCCGGCGACCAGCATCCGCGAGACGGTGGCTCTGATCATCACCGGCGAGCCGCAGACGAGCACGTCGCGGTCCGGCCAAGCGCCAAAGCGGGTGACCACATCGGCCAGTGTCCCGTACTCCATCCCCACCATTCTCGGGTACGACTCCACCACCGGGATCACCTTCAGCCACGGATTCGTGGCGGCCAGCGCGGTGAGCGTGTCCAGGTCGTGGAGATCGGCGCGGGTCCGGCCGCCGACGAACATCGTCACCTCCGGATTGTCTCCCCACCCGCTGAGTTCCTCGAGGATCGCGCGCATGGGCGCCGTCCCGGTGCCGCCGGCGACCATCACGACGTCCCGGTCGGATCCCCGGTCCACCGTCATCAGACCCATCGGAGCGCCGATCCGCCAGGTATCACCGACCTGAGTGTGGCCGACGATCGACCGGCTGACCGAGCCACCTGGTACCGCGCGAACGTGAAACTCGATCGACCCGTCCGGGCGCGGAGCATTCGCCGGGGACAGGTAACGCCACAGCCGGGGACGCTGCGGCACCTCGACGCCGACGTACTGCCCAGCCCGGTAGGGCACCGGCCGATCGGGGGTGACCCGAACGACAGCCAGGTCCCAGGTCAGCCGGTGGTGATCGACGACCCGCGCAGTCCACCAGGCGGGACCCGGTTCCGCCTCGGCTGCCTCCTGCATCGTCTTGGCGATCAGGCCGTAGGCGTCGCTCCACGCCTTCTCCACTTGTGGGGTCCACGCAGCTCCCGCGTACTGCTTCAGCGAGGTCACCAGGGCAGTCCCCATCGCGTCATAGTGCGCGTCGAGCACCCCGAACTTGCGGTGGTCGCGGCCCAGCTGGTGCAGGAACGGCACCAATTCGTCCGGGCGGTCGAAGTTCTGCACGATGTGCACCAGAGCGCGCCAGAACCGGCTGCGCTGCACCTCCATGTTGGCCGCGAACAGCTCCCGGGTAGCCGGAGCGATCGCAAACAACATCGCGTAGAAGAACCTGGTGGCCTCCTCGGCGCGCGGCGCAACCTCCGCATAGCTCTCGCGGAGCAGGCGCACCATGATCGCGGCCGTACCCGTGCGGTACGCCTGGCGGTCGGGTGGCGGAATCGCGCTCCGCACGGCATCGGCTGTCATGGTCCGGGAGCGTCTTCTCCAGGGTCGATGGCGAGCAGTGGACCCGTCGCGGGCGATGCGAACTCCCTGAGGGCTCCGGAACCCTACCGTCATTCGCCACGACCCTCTTCGATCGCTCCTTCGAGTGTAGATCAGTAACTGTGCGTTGATTTGACCCCTTGGTAAACTCAAAAGTGCAGCTCGTGGCCGGAGGTGATGTGACGTACCGTGCATAAGATATTAAAGTGCGCCGTTAGCCGCGACCGCGTTCGGCGCTCCGGGCTTAGCGGTACTTGAGCGGAACAGACTCAACTTTTCTCGCGTTAAACGCAGTAGAGGATGCAAGACGTCAGTGTGGAGGGAACGCTTCGAGATGGACTCCTTCAACCCCACGACCAAGACGCAGGCCGCGATCTCATCGGCGGTGCAGGCCGCGTCGATGGCCGGCAACCCGGACGTGACGGCGGCGCACCTGCTCGGAGCGCTGCTGGCCCAAGGCGACGGTATCGCGGCGCCGCTGCTGGCTGCGGTCGGTGCGGATCCAGCCGCGGTGCGAGCGGAGCTGGAAGCCATCACCCAGCGCCTGCCCTCGGCCACTGGTTCCACGGTGGCCGCCCCACTGTTCGATCGGCAGGCACTCAAGGCGCTCACTGACGCCCAGAATTTGGCGACCGAGATGGGGGACTCCTACGTCTCCACCGAGCATTTGCTGGTGGGGCTCGCGGCACAAGGTGGTGCGGTGGGGCAGCTGCTCAGCAGGCACGGCGCCACCCCGGACGCCTTGCGCGAAGCGTTCCAAGCTGTCCGAGGCTCAGCTCGGGTGGCCAGCCAGGACCCGGAGGACACCTACCAGGCGCTGGCCAAATACGGCCTGGACCTCACCGAGCGGGCCCGCTCTGGCGAGCTCGACCCAGTGATCGGCCGCGACGCCGAGATCCGCCGGGTCGTGCAGGTGCTGTCCCGGCGCACCAAGAACAACCCGGTGCTAATCGGCGAACCCGGCGTCGGCAAGACCGCCATCGTCGAGGGCCTCGCCCAGCGCATCGTCGCCGGTGACGTGCCGGAGTCGCTGCGAGACAAGCGGGTGGTCGCGCTGGACCTCAGCTCGATGGTGGCCGGCGCGAAGTACCGCGGCGAGTTCGAGGAACGACTGAAGGCGGTGCTGAAGGAGATCACCGACTCAGCCGGCCAGATCATCACGTTCATCGACGAGCTGCACCCCATCGTCGGTGCCGGAGCCACCGGAGACTCCGCGATGGCTGCTGGAAACATGATCAAACCGATGCTCGCTCGCGGTGAATTAAGGATGGTCGGCGCGACCACGCTCGACGAGTACCGCAAGCACATCGAACGCGACGCCGCGCTGGAACGTCGCTTCCAGCAGGTGCTCGTCGGGGAACCGTCGGTCGAGGACACCATCGGCATCCTGCGCGGGCTCAAGGAGCGCTACGAAGTACACCACGGCGTGCGGATCACCGACGCCGCCCTGGTCGCCGCCGCGACCCTGTCCGACCGCTACATCACCGCCCGGTTCCTGCCGGACAAGGCGATCGACCTGGTCGACGAGGCGGCCTCGCGGCTACGCATGGAGATTGACTCTCGCCCGGTGGAGATCGACGAGGTGGAGCGCGCGGTGCGCCGCCTGGAGATCGAGGAGATGGCACTGGCCAAGGAGTCCGATCCGGCTTCGGTGCAGCGGCTGGCCACATTGCGGGCCGAGCTGGCGGACCGCCGAGAACAGCTCGCCGAGCTGAGTACCCGCTGGCAGAACGAGAAGAACGCCATCGAGGCCACCCGGGAGCTCAAAGAGCAGCTCGAGCAGCTGCGCGGCGAGTCCGAGCGCGCCGAGCGCGACGGTGACCTGGGCCGGGCCGCCGAGCTGCGTTACGGCAAGATCCCCGTCCTGGAGAAGCAGCTCGCCGAGGCCACCGAATCCGCTCGGGACCCCCAGGTGATGCTCAAGGAGGAAGTCGGCCCCGACGACGTGGCCGACGTTGTCTCCGCATGGACCGGGATCCCCGCGGGTCGGCTGCTGGAGGGTGAAACCGCCAAGCTGCTGCGGATGGAGCAAGAGCTCAGCCGCCGGGTGGTCGGCCAGCCCGAGGCGGTGCGCGCGGTGTCGGATGCGGTCCGAAGGGCCCGCGCCGGCGTCGCTGACCCGGACCGTCCGACCGGCTCGTTCATGTTCCTCGGGCCCACCGGAGTTGGCAAAACCGAGCTGGCCAAGGCACTTGCGGGGTTCCTGTTCGATGACGAGCGCGCCATGGTGCGGATCGACATGAGCGAGTACTCCGAGAAGCACTCGGTGGCTCGCCTCGTCGGGGCTCCGCCCGGCTACGTCGGTTACGACCAGGGCGGGCAGCTCACCGAGGCAGTCCGCCGCAGGCCCTACAGCGTGGTGCTGCTCGACGAGGTCGAAAAGGCCCACTCCGACGTCTTCGACGTGCTGTTGCAGGTCCTCGACGACGGCCGGCTGACCGACGGTCAGGGCCGCACGGTGGACTTCCGCAACACCATCCTGGTGCTCACCTCAAACCTGGGCTCGGCGGCTCTGGTCGACGAGACGCTCGACGAGCGCCAGCGCACGGATGCCGTGCTCGGGATCGTGCGCCGGTACTTCAAGCCTGAGTTCCTCAACCGGCTCGACGACCTGGTGGTGTTCCACTCGCTGTCCACCGAGGAGCTGACCGCCATTGTGGACATCCAGATCGGGCAGCTGGCGCGCCGGTTGGCTGCTCGCCGCCTGGAGCTGAAAGTCACCGACGCCGCCCGGGAATGGCTGGCGATGGGCGGGTTCGACCCGCTCTACGGTGCGCGCCCGTTGCGCCGGCTGGTGCAGTCCGCGATCGGCGACCAGCTCGCCCGCGAGCTGCTGGCGGGTGAGATCACCGACGGTGACACCGTCAGCGTCGACCTCGACAGCAGGGCCGCCGGTGGCACCGGCGCTCTCACCGTCAGCCCCGCCTGAAAACCCTTCGGCGCTCGCTCGGCCCGCGGCCACCGTCTTCGGTGCTGACGCATCCGGCGTGTGCTGCCTGGAATGCGGGCGGTGCGGAGCTACGCTCGGGCGGTGTCAGAGTGGGTGTGGTTTGTGATCGCGGGGCTGGCGGCTGCCGGCGGTGGCGCGTTGCTGGCAGTCGATGGCGGCAGGCATAGCGCGCACCAGCGGGAACGGCGTCGCTGGGCGGCGCTGCGCGGGTGGCGGTTCGTCTTGTCCGATCCGGTGCTGGCCGATCGTTGGCGCCACGGCGTGATCGCTCGAGGCGGCGCGGGGCTGGCCAAGGACCTTGTGATCGGCAGCCTGTTCACCCCGCTCGGTCGTCGCGCGGTACAGATTTTCGACCACGAGCAGGGCGGCCAGGTCTCCAGCGTGGTAGTCGCGGTGCAGCGCCGAGTCCACACCGCGGATCTGGTCGCCGAGCTGTGGATGCCCGACCAGCCACTACCGCAGGATCCCGGTCTCAGCATGCTGGGACCGGTGGGTGACCGCGTCGCGTTGGTCAACGAGCAGGACCGGATAGGGCCGCTGACGTCGCCGGAATTCGTCCGCGCAGCCAACGCGCTGGGCAACGACATTCCGGTCGCCTGGTTGGAACAGGACTGGGTGCTCGCCGCGGCGCCGTGCAGCGCTACGCCCACCCGGTTGGAGCGGCTGCTCCGCGTCCTGGACGAGATCGCAGACCTGCTCGACGCCGCCGACCTCGACAGGACCCCGGAGCCCGCTGAGTTCTTCCGACCTGGCCAGTAGCTGGTTGGGCGCTCTTCAAGTACCCGCGAACCTGCTCCGCCCAGCTCGAGCTGGCGTGCGCCCGGCGCCGGTTGATCGCGCCCGCGTCGTCAGAGTCCAGCGGGTAATGCACCAACCGGCCGATCGTCGGCACAACCCAGCGCTCATTGCGTCGACCTTTACTGAAAATTACCTGGGAGTTGAGAGCACCTGGAAACCCTCTGGCGGCGCGCAGCGATTAGCCGGCAGGGGGACGCCGGGGACAGACAGTCCCCCCGCTGAGGAGGGAAGGATCGCTATGCGAGTTGCCGAGGTGTTCACGCCGTTCCCCGCTGGTAAAGAGGGCAACCGTGATCACGAACATGACCACGACCACGACCGCGACGATCACAAAGGTCGTCGCCACAACCACGGGCACTGGGACTGGGACAGGCGCAACCACCGCCGGTACTGGTGCTGGGACGACTAAGCACTGACAGCTCGAAACGGCGGGCCCTCGCGCACAGCGGGGGCCCGCCCTCGCGTTCCGAACAGCCGCTACGCCGGTTCTTGTGCCCCGGTGTGCCCTAAGATCAACGATCAAGCCGTGACCAAGGCGAACGTCACCGAGTCGAGATTTCTTGACGCGGCTACCAGTTCGGTGGCCGGTAACGCCGGGACGGAGTCAGCCGATCTTCCCCATACAGCGCTTGAGGGGACGATCGTGGCGGAATCCAATGCTGTCGGTGCACGCCCGATCGGCGCGATTGCGGTGGCGCAACGGTCGCTCGCGCCGGACTTGGCACGTGGCGCCATGCTGCTGCTCATCGCGCTGGCCAATACCCCTCTCTACCTGTACGGGTCAGGCACTTTCGGGACCGGCGTATGGGTGCGCGGACATCCGGTAGTTGACCAGGTGGTCTTGCTGCTGGAGACGATTTTTGTTCGAGGTCGCGCATACCCGATGTTCACCTTGTTATTCGGCTACGGAATCGTCCAGTTGCTCCGGCGGCTGACCAGCAGCGGAGTCGATGAGCTGACTGTCCGAAGACTCGTCCGCAGACGGGGACTGTGGATGATGTTGATCGGCTTCTTCCATGCCCTACTGCTGTTCTCCGGCGATATCATCGGCGCGTACGGACTACTCGCGGTCCTGCTGGCCGAGGTACTGATTCGCGCCCGTGACCGAACTCTACTGATAATGGCTGCGTCGTGGACGATACCGGTCGTGCTGTTCCGTACGCTGGACAGCCGGTTGACTTTCCTCAGCGCGAGGGCCAGTTCCACGCCGGATCCGGTGACAGCGGCGGGCCTCCGAGTGGCGGAATGGGTGCACGGCAGCGTCATCGGCGCGATCTTTTCGCTGGTTCCCCCCCTGCTGCTCGGAGTGTGGGCGGCCCGGCGGCGGCTGCTCGACGAGCCGGAGCGGCATCGGCGGCTGTTGCTGCGCGTAGCCGTGTTCGGCGTGGGCCTGGCCGCCGTTGGTGGACTGCCTTGGGCACTGGTGCGGAACTCGTGGGGGGAACCGCCGTCCGAGGCGATGGCCATGCTCGCGGGCGTGGTGCAGACCCTGACCGGCTACGCCGGCGGCATGGGCTATGCCGCGATCGCCGGACTCGTCGCAATCCGCGTCGCTAGCGGTAGCGGGAGCGACGGCGGTGCCGGCATCGATGCGACGCGAAAACGACCCGGAACGGTGATCAACGCGTTGGCGGCCTGCGGGCAGCGGTCGATGACCTGCTACCTGCTGCAGTCCGTGGTGTTCGTCGCGGTGCTGGCCGCCTACGGCGGTGGTCTCGGTAACCGGCTGGGGCTCGCCGAGATCGCCATGCTGGCCACCGCGACCTGGGCACTGACGGTGGTGCTCGCGCAGGCTATGAGTCGTCGCGGCTACCGGGGGCCGGCTGAGGTGCTCCTTCGCCGCCTCACCTACGGCGCATCGACGACCGTGCCACGGTGAGCGGAGTAACTCTATGTAGTTGATGTGAGTCTGGTAACGCCCGGACGACGCAAGACGATCTCCCCTAACGGGGGGATTATGACTAAAGCGATGGATGCGCGCCCGATCGGGGCGGTCGCGGTTTCGGCGCGGTCGCTTGCACCCGACTTGGCGCGGGGCGCCATGCTGCTGCTCATCGCGCTGGCCAACGCCTGTCTGTACCAGTACGGGAAGCTTGCCTTGGGCGACGGTCTGTGGCTGCGTGGCAACCCAATCGTCGACCAGGTACTCCTCCTGGTCGAGACAATCTTTGTGCGGGACCGCGCGTACCCCATGTATGCGTTGCTGTTCGGCTACGGCATCGTCCAGATGTTGCACCGGCACAGCGGTCGGGGCATCGATGAGATCACCGTCTGCAGGCTCGTCCGCAGACGCGGATGGTGGATGGTGCTCATCGGCTTCTGCCATGCTCTTCTGCTGTTCTGCGGGGACATCATCGGCGCCTACGGATTGATTGCCGTCCTGCTGGCCGAGGTGCTGTTGCGCGCCCGGGACCGAACACTGCTGATCACCAGCGCGTTGTGGGTGGTGCCTATTGCCCTGTTCCGTGGGTTTGAGCACCGGTTGAGTCCCCTGCATGTGACGGCGGCCGCCACGCCCGACCCGCTGTACGCAGCAGCGATCCGGGTTGCGCAATGGGTGCAGGGCAGCATCATCGGTTCGATGTTCATGCTGGTCCCCGCCGTGCTGCTGGGCGTGTGGGCGGCGCGCCGGCGGATACTCGATGATCCAGAGCGCCACCAGTACTTCCTGCGACGCGCGGCGGTGCTCGGCATCGGGCTGGCGGCGATCGGAGGGGTGCCCTGGGGCCTGGTGCGGGCCACCTGGTGGACGCCGTCGTCCGAGGCGGTGGAGTTGCTCGCCGGCGGGGCGCACACCTTCTCCGGATACGCCGGCGGGGTGGGCTACGCCGCTATCGCCGGCCTCGTCGCGGTCCGCATGCAGAATCGGGACCGGCTGGGGCCGGTGGTCAGCGCGCTGGCCGCGTGCGGGCAGCGCTCGATGACCTGTTACCTGCTGCAATCTGTGGTCTTCGTCGCGGTGCTGGCCGCCTACGGCGGTGGCCTCGGTAATCGACTCGGTCTCGCTGAGATCGCCCTGGTGGCGGCCCTGACCTGGGCGATGACCGTGTTGTTGGCAGAGGCGATGAGCCGCCGCGGTTACCGGGGACCGGCTGAGGTGCTGCTTCGCCGCCTTACTTACCGCCCATCGGGGGCGAGTCACGAAGCTGGCCATGTTCGGGGTGCTGCGCTGGCGAGCCGGTCACGTAGCGCTGCAGGGTGGGTCCGACCCAGGCGATGACGTCGTCGGCGGCCGGCTACCGACCAGCTTCGTGACACCGAGCGGCTAACCTGCAGACCATGCCGACCGCGCTGATTACCGGTCCCACGGCCGGGATCGGCGGCGCCTTCGCCCGGAGGCTCGCTGCCGAAGGCTACGACCTCGTGCTCGTCGCCAGGAACCGCGAACGGCTGCAGCAGCTTTCTGCCGAGCTATCGCAACGTCACGGGGTGAGCGTCGAGGTCTTGCCCGCGGATCTGGCCAGCGCCAGCGAACGGCAGGTGGTCGAGCAACGGCTGCGCACCGGTGATTCGGTGGACCTGCTGGTGAACAACGCGGGTGTCGGCGTCGGCACTGAGTTTCTCGACGCCGACATCGCTGACCTGCAGGCCCAGCTGGACGTCAACGTGACCAGCGTGCTGCGGCTGACTCACGCCGTGCTGCCGTCCATGGTGGACGCCGGGCACGGTGCGGTGATCAACGTGTCCAGCGTGGCGAGCTTTCTGCCCGGCCGCGGCACTACCTACGGCGCGAGCAAGGCGTACGTCACGATGCTGTCCGAGGGGCTCGCGGTGGCGCTGGCCGGCACCGGGGTGCAGGTGCTGGCACTGTGCCCCGGTTATGTCCGCACGGAGTTCCATGGCCGCGCCGGGATGGACATGACCGGCAGCCCCTCAGCGTTCTGGCTGGACGCCGACACCGTCGTCCGCGACTGCCTGACCGACCTCCGGCGCGGCCGCACTATTTCCGTGCCGGGCCTGCAGTACCGGGCCCTGGTGGGGCTGGTTGGCGTGCTCCCTCGCAGCCTCGTCAGGCGCCTCGCCGGACGCACCACGCAGGGTCGCACATGACCCAGGCGCGGGTTCGCCTGGCAGCGCTGGTCCGTGAGCTGGCGGTGGTGCACGGCCGGGTCACGCTGTCGTCCGGGGCGCAGGCCGACTACTACGTCGACCTGCGCCGCGCCACGTTGCATCACGAGGCCGCGCCGCTGATCGGGCGGCTGGTCCGGGAACTGACCAGCGACTGGTCCTACCATGCGGTGGGCGGCTTGACCCTGGGTGCCGATCCGGTCGCGACAGCGGTTTTGCATGCACCCGGCCCACCGGTGGACGCCTTTGTGGTGCGAACCGCGACCAAGCAGCACGGGATGCAGCGGCGCATCGAGGGCCCTGACGTCGTCGGCCGTCCGGTGCTCGCCGTCGAGGACACCTCGACTACTGGCGCCTCGGTGCTCACCGCCGTGGCGGCGCTGCGCGACGCGGGAGCCGACGTCGTGGGCGTGGCCACCGTGGTGGACCGTGACACCGGAGCCCGCCAGGCCATCGAAGCCGCCGGCCTGCCCTACCGCGCAGTGCTGAACATCAGCGATCTGGGGTTGCGGTGATCGACGAATGGCATGCGCCCCATTCCACAGCACCGGATCCTGGAAGTTAGGTGATGATGTCCTTCGCGCGCCGGTCAGGACCGGTTGTGCACCTTGGCTGGGATCGGCCCATCAGCGGTCATCGTGAACGGCAGGGCGAGCGGAAACTCGTCGTCGATCGATGTGATCTCGACCGCCCGGACCAGGGTCGCCAGCCCGAGCGTGGCCTCCAGCATCGCGAAATGGTCGCCGATACAAGACCGTGGTCCGCCGCCGAAGGGCAGGTACTGCCACCGGTTGCGCCCCTTCGACCGTTGCGGACTGAACCGGTCAGGATCGAACCGCTCAGGGTCCTCCCACAGCGCCGGATCGCGGTGCAGCGCGTAGACACCGACGATGAGATTCGTGCCAGCCGGAATCCGGAAACCGTCGACCACGATGTCGGTCATGGCAAGGCGCCCCACTGCGGCAGCGGGCGGGCACAGCCGGAGTGCTTCATGAATCACTTGCACGGTGTGGGTCAAGTGAGGCACGTCGTCGACTGTGAGCGTCCGCTTGCCCAGCTCTGCGACCTCGGCCGCAACGCGTTCTTGGATCTCTCGGTGGTGTCCCAGGGCCCACAACGCGTACGTGAGCGTTGTCGCAGTCGTGTCATGACCAGCCAGCAGGAAGATAATGAGTTCGTCGCGGATCGCCTCGTCGGTGAGCGGCTGCCCCGTCGCCGGATCCGTCGTCTCGACCAAACGGCGCACCAGCGGCGCGTCGCGTGAAGGGTCGGCCCGGAACGCGGCTAAGGCCTCCTCGACCACGGCCTGGATCACCGTCAGCGATCTGCGATACCGCCAGCGGGCGGGTGTTGGAAGTGCAGCCGGAGCCCGAACCGGGGTCGTTGCTCGCCCGGTCGGGTACCGCAAGACCCGTTCAATGTGCGGACCGAGTTGCTGAGCCCGGTCGCCGAGCTCAATCCCGAACACCGACCTGCCAATGACGCGCAACGTCAGTGTGCGGCATTCCTCATTCAGATCAACCTGTCGCTTCAGCGGCCACTTCGCGACCACCTCCTGGGCAGCGAGAGCCATGTGCCCGGCGAAGGTAGCGACGTGTTTCTTGGTGAACAGCGGTTGCAGCGCCCGCCGCCGCGGCAACCACCGCTCATGCGCCATGTTGAACACATTGTCGCCGTGGACCCGAGCCTGCACATGTAAGATCATTTCCTTATCGATGGAGGCATCCGTCCCGGCGAGCACGTCCCGGGCGCCTTGGGGCGAGGTCACCACCGCACCCACGGGGGTGAGCCCACGTGGACCCAGCTTGACGAGGGCCACCGGCCCGGCGGCGTCGCGGATCCGCTCTCCGCCGGTGTGGTACGCCTTGGCTGCTCGCAGTCGCTCCAGCCACGGCATTTGGACCCACGGTGGCAGCGGATACGACTGTGGATCGGCGACGCGCGTTGTCGTAGTCATGCGTTCCACCTCGCTGCGGTGTCAGACATCATGCGCACCCTTATACATCTGCCATCTGGCAGAAGTGGCACGTTTCCAAGAACGGTACGCACCTCCTGCGGTGGTCATGTTCCAGCGTGCGCATCGCAAGCCATCCGGGAGCGCGGCCGCGGGTCGAATCGAGCGCAGCGGTGGCTAGTGTCGACGTTGTGGGCAGCGACGTAGCGGGTCTTTGCGGGTGGCGGGGAGACGCGTGATTGATGGCATCGCGCCGAGGCCACCGCTGACCCACGAGCGCTACAGCACTGAACGCCACGCACAGCAGCCGCTACAGCCTGGCGCGACCGAGTGGGGTGAGACCGTCGGCGTCGGTCCCTGGCCCGGCCCGTGGCCCGACGACGAACGCTACGACCCGGAGCTGCTGCGCGAGGGCGACCGTCGCAACGTCGTCGACGCCTACCGGTATTGGCGCCGCGACGCGGTGGTCGCCGCGTTGGACGCCCGCCGCCACCCAGTGCACGTGGCGATCGAGAACTTCGGCCACGACCACAACATAGGCACCGTGGTGCGCACCGCGAACGCCTTCGCTGTGGCAGAGGTGCACATCGTGGGCCGCCGCCGGTGGAACCGCCGGGGCGCCATGGTTACCGACCGCTACCAGCATCTGCGCCACCATGACGACATCGCGGAGCTGCTCGCGCACGCCGCCACGACGGGGCTCACTGTGGTGGGGGTGGACAACTCTCCTGGCGCGCTGCGTTTGGAGACCGCCAGCTTGCCGCGGCATTGCCTGCTCCTGTTCGGGCAGGAAGGCCCTGGCCTGACCGCCGAAGCTCGCAAGGGGGCCGCGTTGACTGTCTCGATCGCGCAGTTCGGCTCGACCCGGTCGATCAACGCCGGGGTGGCCGCCGGGATCGCCATGCACGCCTGGATCCGCCAGCACGCCGATCTCGGGACGGCCTGGTGAGTGTGTGGGCGGCCCGCGCGGCCGCGGCGGAACGCGCGGTGCACACCCGGCACTTGCGCTGGCTATGGAGCCTGCCCGACACCCGGTTGGGGCGACCCGGCTGGCCGGGACGTTCGGCACACTGGCATTACTGGTGGCAGGCGCACCTGCTGGACTGCACGCTCGACGCCTACCAGCGCGCCCCGACGCAATGGCGGCGGGACACCACCGCGGCCCTGGTCCGCGGTGTGCGGGTGCGCAACCTCACCGGTTGGGTCAACGACTACTACGACGACGTTGCCTGGCTCGGCTTGGCGTTGCAGCGCAGCGCAGCGCTGGCTGGGATCCGCAAGCCGGGCGCGGAGCAGGCCATCATGCGCCGATTGCGGTTCGGTCGGGGGCCGAGCGGCGGGATGCGGTGGCGAGTCGGCGACGATTTCGTCAACGTCCCGGCGACCGGCCCGGCGGCGATCTTCTACGCCCGCCGGGGCAACCTGGGCATCGCGGCGTCGCTGGCCGACTGGATTCTCGAGCACCTGATCGACCCGAGCACCGGCCTGGTCTTCGACGGGGCGCGGGTGAACCCTGACGGCTCCGTGCGCACCGTCGAGCGAGCCGTCTACAGCTACTGCCAGGGGCTGGTGCTGGGCGCCTGCGTCGAGCTGGGCACCGCCACCGGCGAGCCGCGCTGGTGGCAACAGGCGGACCGAACAGTGCACGCGGTCGCCGAGCACCTCACCGACGGGGGTGTGCTGCGCGGGCACGGCGGCGGCGACGGCGGACTGTTC
>JAODNG010000546.1 GCA_025465385.1 Pseudonocardiales bacterium | reverse complement strand
CGGCACCCACCGCGTCTGGGAACGCTTTGCCCCTGCCGTAGCCGCGGCGGATGACAAGCCGGGGTGAACGGCTCGGCGGTGAGCACGGTGACGGTGAAGGTGGGTCGAATCTATGACCAGGCGACGGATCAGGACGGGAACCGAGTGCTGGTCGATCGCCTGTGGCCGCGCGGA
Organism: Pseudonocardiales bacterium; assembly: GCA_025465385.1. GTDB lineage: Bacteria > Actinomycetota > Actinomycetes > Mycobacteriales > Pseudonocardiaceae. The sequence goes on along the minus strand of JAODNG010000546.1, from coordinate 8,294 downwards.
ATGAGCAAGTCCAGGGCCGATATCGGCGAGTGGTGCAAGCAGGTGGCACCGTCGACGGAGCTTCGCAAATGGTATAGCCATGACCCGCAGCGGTTCGCTGAGTTCCGTCGCCGCTACCGGGCTGAGCTTGCCTCAGGGGAGCAGGCGATGGCTCTGGCGCACTTGCGCGAGTTGGCGACAGGCGCAGCGCTGACGCTACTGACCGCGAGCAGAGATCCGCTCATCAGCGAGGCTGCAGTCCTCGCTGAACTGCTCCAGGATGGCTAACTCAGCGGTGATTCGGTGGAGGAGCTGCTGGCCGCGGCGAGGTGGGCGATGCACAGGTGCGGGGTGACGAATGGCTCGAGTGCGGTGGCCTCGATGGGGATATCGAGGTTGGCGAGGGTTTGCCTGAGTAAGCCAAGGTGCACCGCGCAGACCACGTCGGGGTGCTTACTGGCGACGGCGCGGAACGGGCAGGCGTGCAGCAGAATTCGGTGATGTGATCCGCCTTCGCTCAATTCCGGTTGGAAACCGAGCTCGGCGAACATGGCGACCACCTGACGGATGGCCTCGTCAGCGGAGCCCCCAGCGAACGGCGGCGAAGGCTGCCGGTGACGGCGGGCGAACGCGCGACCAGCCTCCTCGGCCAGCCCGGTGGGGATAGTGCTGCTGGCGGCGAGGTAACTGGCGAGAATGTCGGCGAGCAACTGAAAGCCCTCTGGATGGCTGCTGGCGCCGTCTGTAGTCGCGGTGTAGATGAACCGGGGCCGCCCCGAGGCACGGGGGGAGTCGGTGCGACAACACGCGAGTCCAGCATCGACGAGCACTTTGAGGTGGAAACGCACCGTGTTGGGGTGCAGGGCGGTGCGCACGGCGATCTGTGCCACGTCCAGCGGGGTACCGCTACCGCGTAGCAAGTCAAGGATATGGACCCGGCTGACGCTGGCCAGAGCACCGTGAGTCCTGCTGCGCTCACTGGCAGCCTCGGAGGACGGCGGCATGCGGACAAGGTACTAGAGTAAGAACCAAGTTTGTCGTAAAAACCCAGGAGGCGGACAGTAGTGGTCGCTGAATTGACGGGTGCCCAGGTGGATCGAGCTTTCGCGCGACGCACGGAGCCAACCAGGGCGCTGGGCCAGGACGCGGAGGCAGTGGGCCGCGCCTGTTACGACATGGCGTTGCGGTTTCACCGCGGTGGCAGGCTGCTGTGTTTCGGCAACGGTTCGGCCGCCGCCGACGCAGCGCATATCGTGGTGGAGTTCGTGCATCCGGTGATCATGGGCAAACGCGCGCTGCCGGCCGTGTCGCTGGCCAATGACGCCGCGACGCTGAGTGGAATCATCCGCTTGGGTGGCTTCGAGGACAGCTTCGCCGCGCAGCTGCGGCTACACGCAGCGGCCGACGACATCGCCCTGGGCATCTCGGCGGACGGCGACTGCCCCAATGTGGCCCGCGCGCTGCGTACCGCCCAGGACGCGGGCTTGCTGACCGTGGCACTGGTCGGCGGCGACGGCGGCCAGATCGCCCGGATCGAGGGGCTGGACCACGTACTCGTCGGACGCTCCGACGACCCACGAGTGGTCAAGGAGATCCACGTCACCGCCTATCACGTGCTGTGGGAACTGGTGCATGTCTTCTTCGAACAGCCCGGCGTGCTCGCCCCCAGCGTCCTGCGGTGACGTCTTGATCTGCATCATCTGTCCGGAGGTGTCGCATGGGCGACTTTGAGTCGCTGTACCCGTTCCTCTACTCGGGTAAATCGAACGTGGACGCGGTGCTCGCGGAGGTGTGCCGGTCGACCACCGAGAAGACCGAGGAGATCACCCGGCTACGCGCCGAGGTACTGAAGCTCTATCGTGATCAACTTATTGACTGTGCCAGCGCGATGGCCTGGTCCTTCGCCGCTGGCGGCCGCCTGTTCACCTTCGGCAACGGCGGTAGTAGCACTGACGCGCAGGCCATCGCGGAGCTTTTCCAGAACCCCGGTCCAACCGGCCATCCGTTGCCCGCGGTGGCGCTGGCCACCGACGTCGCGGTGCTCAGCGCGCTGGCCAACGATGTCTCCTTCGACGTCGTGTTCGCTCGATCACTAGCCGCCAACGGCCGCGCCGGGGACATTGCGGTGGGCTTGTCCACTAGTGGCGGGTCAACCAACGTGCTCCGCGGCTTCGAGGAGGCCAACCGGCGCGGCATGCTCACCGTTGGTTTGGCCGGCTACGACGGGGGCAACATGGCCGAGGCCGACACCATCGAGCACCTGTTTGTGATGCCGTCCTCCTCGGTGCACCGCATCCAGGAGGCTCAAACCACGACCTACCACGTGCTCTGGGAACTCACCCAACTCGCGCTGACCGCGACGTGAGAACCCCGCACCTCGACACGCCGGCGGCTGTCTTCTAAAAACAACAACTCTTGACGGAACGCCTCGCGGGAAGCAAGCTTCTATTAAGATAATTTGTCTTTTTAGAAAGAGGCTTCCGATGCCAGCGCAGATCTGCCAACCTCAAGCGTCGCCCGGACGGCTGGCCGTTCCGGCGGTCACCGCAGCGGGCCGCTACATCTGGTATTGCGCACCCGGCACCCGGTGTTCGGCCCGACTGAAATCGCCGGCTTCGCCGACTGCTACCTGGCAGCGCTCGGTCGCCTTGCCGCGTGCACTCGCGTCGGAGCGTCCCGATGAAGTCCGCTGAGCATCGTGCCGTGGGGGAGGCCGCCACCGCAGGCGCGCTCGTCGACGTCGGCGGTGACTGTGTCGAACAGCGTTGTGTCCTCAGCTACGGCGACGTGGTGGCGTTGAGCGGGGACTTCTTCGCGGGCCCGCACCCATCCGACGACCTGTTCCGGTTGGCGGCTATCCCCGGCGAGAGCGGGACGAAGCTCGGCACCAGAGACGAGATCGTCTGCGCGCTGAAGGTGATGGCGGTCGACGGCGCCTTCGTCGACCCTCGGTTCGAGCCTGGAGGACAGTTCAGCGACTACCAGTTCACCGCGGCTGCGGCGGCAACCGCGGTCGAAAGGCGGGTTCGGGATCGCTTCTTGGCCCTGGCCACCGCGAACGGCGATCACTTCGTGACCCCCGGTCGGCCCGGCACTGCGGCAGACCACAACGGCCCGCAGCCCACCCGCTTCGACTCAGCAGTCGCCGCCTATCGCCGCCTGCACGAGGTGGCCATCGACGAGGCCTGCCGGCTGGGACGGTGCGGGGGTGACGAGTCCCGGGCAATGGCAAGGGAAGCGGCAGCCCAGCACTATCTCACCGATGCCTTCGCAGCGGGACATCTGCGCACTCCGGTGACGGCCATCCGCCACTTCTGGCATCACAGATACCCGCAGTTCTGGGAGAACCTGCAACGCAAAGTCGCCACTGACACGGCCGCGGCGTTACGTGAACTCACCCGACCGGCAAGGATCCTGCCGGACGGCTTCGTCTACGACCGCGTGCATGCGGCAGTCCGGGCCCGCACGAGAGGTTTCCCACCGATCACCTTCGGCGACCTGTTGGCCCGGGTGTTTCACGACTGGGACAACAGCCACGGCCTTACCCTCCAGGAAGGCGGCGTCCTCTTCGGGGACGGCCTCCTCGAGCAGGGTGTCGGCAAAGATCTCGTCGTTGCCGCTGTCCGCGCGGGCATCGACGACGTCGAGGTTGCCTACCGGCGGGGAAGCTCGGGCAGCCGGCTGCAGGGCAAGGCGCTGTACCAGGCGGTCCGGTCGGCCACCGGGGCCCCTGAGGGCGCCTTCAGACCCGAGACCCGGATCCCGATCCTGTCAGCCGACAACCCCCCGCAGAACTGGCGGGCGACGGATATCGAGGCATTGTGGAGCTCTCCTATCGTCGGCACCGCGGGGACGACCGTGGGCCTGGCGGTCGAGGAGACCTTGCACCTCGGCGCAGAGGTCTCCAGCCGGCTCGATCGTCTGGGGCCAGGCATCTTCGAGGTGCCAGGTCTGCTGAAAGTGCCCGCTTTGCGGCGATGGGCGGCCCGCAAGGCCCGCGAGGCCTACTACCAGGGGTTCGTCCAAAATCTGGCGCAGGATCCCAGAGCGACCGTGCTCGCGATCGTCGATAGCGAGGTGCCCGTTGACCGCCACCGGCTGTCCGACCCCGCAGCGCCGCTGCGAGACTCCAGCGAGTGCACCAGCATCAGGCGGTAAGGCGAACAGACAGGACGGCTGCCCCACGGCGGTTGACGGTGGCGCTCGCGGTGGTGATCGCGCTGATCGGCGCAGGCGGTTGTTCGAGCACCGAGAGCGCCCAACGGCAGGCGGGGCAGGCATTCCTGGCCGCCTGGGCGAAAGGCGATATCCCGGCCGCAGCCAAGGCCACCGACGACCCGGTCGCCGCGGAGCACGTGTTACAAGCCGCCGGGCAGGCGCTGGACTCGACCGCTGCCGAACTGACTCCCGGGGCGCTCACCACCACCAAGGACGCGACGACGATGGCATTCGCGGCGTCGTGGACCCTGGCCGGCCTACCCACGCCATGGCGATACCAGGGCAAGCTCGCTCTCGCCAAGGGCAGCGATGGCCAGTGGCGGGTGCACTGGCAGCCCCAGGACGTCCATCCCCAACTAGGTACCGCCGACACCGTGGTGGTGAACCGGACCCTGCCGCAGCGGGCGCCGATCCTCGATGACGCAGGCCAACCGCTGGTCACCGAACGTGACACCGTCACCGTCGGGGTGGAGCCGAAGCTGGTGACCAATCTCGACGACCTGGCCACCACGCTCGCCTCGGCCCTACACATCAACGCAACCGAGGTGATCACCGCCGTCGAGCAAGCTAAGCCGACCGACTTCGTGCCGGTGGTCACCCTGCGCCAAGCCGACTACCGCACCGTCCAGGCCAAGATCCACGACCTCCCGGGCACGGTGTTCCGGACCGGAACCCAACTCGTCGGGCCGAGCCGGCACTTCGCTCAACCGCTGCTCGGGCAAGTCGGCAAGCCCACCGCCGAGGCGCTGCACCAGGCTGGCCCCGGTTACCTGCCCACCGACCAGATCGGTATGTCCGGGCTGCAGCAGGTGTTCAACAGCCAGCTAGCTGGCGTCGCCAGCGCCACCATCGAAGTCCACGACGTCCAGGGCAACACGGTGGCCCAGGTCGGGCAGTTCGCCGGGCATCCTGGCTCCCCGTTGCACACCACGCTCGACACCCGGGTGCAACAGGCCGCTGAGACCGCGCTGTCCGGCGTGGCGCTGCATGCCGCGATCGTGGCCGTTCGCCCGTCCACCGGGGAGATCCTCGCCGTCGCCAACAGCGACAGCGCGCCCTTCGACATCGCGCTGGCCGGCCAATACCCGCCTGGCTCAACCTTCAAGATCGTCACTGCCACCGCCGTGCTGAGTAGCGGGGTGGCGCAGCCGGACAGTCCCGTGCCCTGCCCGGGCACGGTCACTATCGACGGCCGCACCATTCCCAATGAGAACGCCTTCGCCCTCGGCACGGTCAGCCTGACCGACGCCTTCGCGCACTCCTGCAACACCAGCTTCGCGCTGCTCTCGCAGAAGTTGCCGCCCGGTGCACTCGACCAGGTCGCCGCCGAGTACGGCTTCGAAGCCGGTTGGCAACTGCCGGTCAGCTCCTTCAGCGGCTCCTATACCCCCGCCAAGGACGGCGCGGGACAGGCCGCGAATGCCTTCGGCCAGGGCACCGACCTCGTCAGCCCGCTGTCCGAAGCCCTGATGGCGGCCACCGTGGCCCACGGCTCCACCCCGGCGCCGGTGCTCGTCGCCGGACAGCCCGCCACGGCGAAGCAGCCGCCGCCAAGCCCACCGGCAGCGGTCCTGGCATCGCTGTCCAGCTTCATGCGCGCCGTGGTCACCCGCGGAACGGCGACGAATCTGGCTGGCGTGCCCGGCGGCGCGGTGTTCGGCAAGACCGGCACCGCCGAGCACGGCAGCACCGCGCCGCCCCAGGCCGACTCCTGGTTCACCGGCTACCAGGGTGACCTGGCCTTCGCCGTGCTCGTCGAGAACGGGCAGACCAGCGGGGTTCCCACCAACCCCCTCGCGCAGAAGTTCCTCACCGCGCTGCACACGACACCCTGATACCGCATGTCCGCCGTGAACCTGCGTTGTTTATGCACGTTCCCAGGGAGGAATCATCCGGCCTTGACGGCGGAAAACTCGCCAAGTCCGGTGCCATCTCATCGGGTTGCTGGCGTACCGCCGACATGAGCTCGGGCGGCGCGGAATCGGAAGCGCCGGAGTGGCCAGTCCCGCGACGGCGGCGTGAACCCGCGGAGCGCTGAGATGTTTGGCGATGCGCGGGTTGATCGACGCGGTGGCCGACTGGGCGATCCCGTGGACCGATGCCGCCGGTGGCGGGTCATCGGTGCACCGGGCTCCGTCCTGCGGCATGGTCAAGTCGATGAGGTACGCGACCTCGGCGGCTCGTGAGCAGGCGCTGTGAGCAGCACCGGAATGGCCCTCGCCGACGAAGGTGAGCAGATGGCCGTTTTCCAGAGTGGCGGCAAGGGTGACGGCGTCCTGGTATGGGGTGTCTGGGTCGCCGGTGGTGCCGACCACGAGAATGGGGGCTGAGCCGTGCGCGTTCCACGGCCCGGCGTAGCGGCTGGCCCGTGTGGCCGGCCATTGCTCGCAAGCGTTAGCGTGAGAGTGGTCGTAGCCAGGTGGGCCGTACGCGGCTACCGGACCCATCCGAGGCGCCGAAGCGGTCGAGAGCGCCAGACGGTAGTGCAGGAGCAGCTTGCTGCGTGGGTAAACTCGGTCGGCGCACTCCACCGAAACGTTCGCGGCGAAGAAATTCGACCTGGAACCTATGGATTCGACATACGATCCGCCGCGCTGTTGAGCAGCACTCAAGTTCTTGGCGATTCCTAGCCAACCTGGCCTGCCACCGTTAAGGGCGAACATGACACGGTAGGTCAGCGTTGCCCCGTTCGCGACAACTGTACCGTGGGCGTCGCGCACCGGGTTGACATTCAAATCCGACACCAGCGCGTCGTAGGCAGCCACTGGATCGCCGTGCCCGAACGCGCAATCCGGGCTGCCCGCACACCAGTCGAGGAAGCGGTCCAACGCCCCCTCAAGCGCGACGTACTGCCAGTAATCGTATTTGTAGGTGTTGTTGGCGTATGCCTCGGGATCGTAGGCACCGTCAAGAGCCATCACCCGAATCCGAGTGGGAAAGAGGTTGGCGTAGACGGTGCCGATGAACGTCCCGAATGACACCCCGAAGTAATTAATCTTCTTGTCACCGACCGCAGCTCGCAATAGATCCATATCGCGGGCGACATACTCAGTTCCGATATAGGGCAGGAGATCACCACTGCGCGTCTGGCAGGCAGCGTTGAACTGCTCGGCGGCCCGCTGGCCGCGCTCAAAGGCCCCCGGCTGGATACTCGCGGACACGCCTGCCCACACCTGCTGGCTCTCCTCCGCGGTCATGCAAGTGACTTGCCCGCTCCCGGCGACACCTCGGGGATCGAAGCCGACGACATCGAAGCGGCTAGCTACCTCCGCGGGCAATCTGCTGACCACGGAGCTGACGAAGTCGGCGGCAGAGCCGCCCGGCCCACCGGGGTTGACAAATAACGAACCGATCCGATGCGTGAAGTCGGTGGCGAGGTGGCGCTTCAAGCTCAACGAAAGAGAGCCTCTGGCCAGATTCCGGTAGTCGCGGGGAACCTGGGCGGTCGCGCACTGGAAGCCGTTATCCTTATTAGTACAGTCCTTCCAGGACAAGGAGGGCACCTGGACACCGGGCAGTCCACCTGGAGGGGAAGAGTCTTCGGCCGCGCTCACTGTACCGGTGAGTGTGGCCGACAATAGCGCGACGGCAAGTATCATGCCCGCTGCGGTGACTCGGCAGTGGTCCCGGGCTCTGATCATGCGCGCCTCTCTTGAGACAACCCAAAAGTCTAGCATCCCATAAAAGTGAAGCGGCCTCGGCGGATGGCCTGGCCAGTGATGATGCCGAAGAAGATTTCGATTATGTTCAGCCACAATCCTGAGGTCGGGTGAAATGCAGTTCTCGTGTCGCTCGAATCACTTGCCATGTCGCCTATATTTCGCCCGTGGCGGCCGGTTCGTTACGCAAGGCCTGGGCGATGGTCGCCGGTGTCCGCTTAGAGCAGGCCGAGGTGCTGCAGGTCGGTGACGTACTTGTCGATCAGTGGCGCCGAGAGATGGGGAATGTCTTCTTCGGCGCCAATTTTGGCCGCGCGTACTGCGGTGTGGAAGACCTCTGTGGGGGCGGGGGCGCCTCGGAGCGGCTTCTGCGGCTTCTGGTAGGCGTTGAGCAGGGGGAGAACCGTGTGCTGTCGCTGCTTGTGCGGTAGAGCCCTC
>JAODNG010000537.1 GCA_025465385.1 Pseudonocardiales bacterium | reverse complement strand
GCTCGATCGCGGTCCGCACGTGGTTGATCACCACGGCCGGGGTGGCGTCCAGCTTCGGGAAGTACCCCAACCGCTGATACGACTTGAGCCGCGCAACCAGGGCCAGGAAGTGCTCGTCGCTCTGGGTGCGGCCCCGCGCCCACGTGATCTCCTCGGGGGTCGGGGTGAACGCCTCGGCCAGCTCCCGAGCGGACACCACCCGCTTGAACCGCGGATAGGCGGTCCGATCGATCGACGCCAACCCGACACTCCAGCCAGATCACGACCAGGACCGGCCAACCCTAGCCACTCCCGGCGAGCTCGCCTCAAACTGGCCTTGACCAGGGACTACACCCGGCCGCGGCCCCTTTCTGGCGTATTCGGTTCCCACCCCATCTTCATCACCGCCGGACTCCTGTGTCTCCCGCTACAGCTCGTCGAGTCACCGAGACGTTGATGAACTGCTGGCCGAGCGGGCATCAATGTAATCACGTGAGTGTGTATCGGTGGGTGAAGCGATTCACTCCACTGCTGATCGACGCTGCACGACCCTGCCGGCGCGCTCCGGGTGATCGGTGGTTCGTCGATGAGAGTATGTCAAAGGCGCCGGGCGATGGGGTCTATCTGTGCCGAGCGATCGACCGGTTTGGGCAGGTATTGACGTCCTTTTTGCGGAGGGACGGAATCTTGCGGCCACTCACCGGTTCTTCATCCGTGCGCTCGAGCGAAATGAGGCCCCAGAATTGGGTTCTGAGACCTCATGGTCGGCAGTATTTGTTAGACACGTAGCCGGAGGCAGGAGCTGGACCACTCCTACTTCTGTATGACTGGTCAGAGAAGGGCCTAAGCAGTCAACTTACTAATCCGCGCGTTTCTCATCATCGAGCGTTGGGCTGCCTAATCCTCCGGTGTCTTCCCGCATTGTCGACGTGCTAACGTCCTCGGTCAGGCTTCCAAGCGACCCCGCGTCTCGTGTGACCTCTGTGGGCTCCGGTTCGGAGGAAAGGGGCTCACCGGTGGGATCACCTTGATCGGAGGGGTAAGGTCCCGGGACGTGGACGTCCGCTCTGATCGAGTCGTCCACTTCACCCTTCTTTTCGTTACTGGGATATTGGTCTCCCATGGGGACTCCAGCTTGGCCAGGCTCTCCCATCCTTTCGGGGTCATAGGCTACTCCTGATCTACCGGTCACACCCGATCCCGTTTCCTCTGTCTCCGAACTGTTCCTCATGGCCAATCCTTCCTTCCTGGTGCTGTAGCTTGACATTAGGATACCCAACGTGAACCAATGGTAAACATAGGTTCGCGGCGAGGCGTACACGCAAACCGAGCCGCACGACCGCACAGGGTGGAAGATGCAAGTGGAAAAGACAAAAAATTAACCAGCATCATGGCGAGATTCACACGACGCACACGACTCGCCGAGGCTTGCAAGCGAGAGCAAGGGAAGCGAACCCCCTTCCCTGCGGGGATAAACCCTAGTTGCTGAAGGATCAGGCGACTATCGTGCCGAGCCACGGCTGATGCAGCGCATCACCCTCTTCCACTACAGCAAGCCACCTTGATCACTCAACGTGGCTACCGAATCTTCTACGCGCCAGTCGGTGCGAATTTTCTCGCAGGTTCATCGCCACCGCCGCCTCCAGAGGCTTCACCTACTCTCTGGGCATGTACCCAGTCATCAGTTGGAGCACGCCAGACACGGCCCGTGAGTACTTCCACCGCGACGGGTTCGTGGTGATGGAGCCGGCCTTCACAGCCGAGCAGTGCGGGTGGTTCCGCAAACGCCTCGACAGGCTCTTCACAGGCGCTTTCCCGACTGGCGTTTACCCTGACGAGTGGTACTGGCGGGAGGGAATCAGCCTTCCCGACGCCACCCGGCACATGGCCAACGCCTGGAAGAGTGACCCAGCTATCGCGTCGCTGGTCCAAGCCGAGTGGATCGGCCACTGGGTCGACCACCTGCAGGCCTGGGACGGCAGCCGGCTCGGCCAGGACACCATCTGGATCAAACCGCCTCTGGCGCGGGCTTCGGCGCTGCACCAGGACAACTCCTTCATCGACTACCTGGTCCCGGCGACACTTACCACTTGCTGGATGACCTTCGACGACACCTACGCCGATGCCGCGACGATCGAGTACGTCCCCGGATCGCACACTTGGCCGACCGTTCCGCTACCCCTGGATTTCCACGCGCCGGGTGACGACCATCGAGCACGCATGCGGGCTTCGGCTAAAGCTGCGGGCGTCGTGGACCCAGGCGTCGTTGCGCTGGAGGTGCCGGCAGGGTCGGTTGTCTTTCACGACGGGAACGTCTGGCACGGGGCCGGGGCAGGCCGCCGAGCCGGAACCTGGCGAAACTCCCTGGCTGCTCATGTCCTGCCGGCGGCGACGCGCTTCTCCGACGCTCCGGGCGGCTACATCTACCGCCGCTATCAGCTTCCCGGCGACGACGTGCTTCATGACGGATTCTTCCCGCCGTATCCGGCCCACTCAGGTCTGCCGACCGTGCCACTGATCGCTGTCTGCGAAGCAGCCGACTCCCGGTAGTACCGGCGCCGACGGCCGACGCTGTATTCAGCTCAGGCCGGATCTGCACCGTGCGCATCCAGTGCGGAGCCATGTCCCGGGCCGACGGGGCCGTTCCCGTGCAGGAGCGCCGCGATGTCAGATGCCATAATCTGACCGGCGTCAGCCATGTTACCGAGCGCTACGGGGTGCTTGTCGGCTGCGCGACTGAAGCGGTAACCGGAGGTAGATCTCGCAGCCCAGGCACAAGCCAAATGCGGCGTTGAGGAAGGCCGCGCCGAGCGCTAGGGCGGTAACGGTGAGGGCCAGCGCGGTGAGTCCGGTGGCGTATCCGATGGTGCCGACGATGGTAAAGGCGAGGCCGACGCCTTGGGCGAATCGGACTGGTACGGGGTCCTCCCACTCAGTGGGTGGGCCAAGCCGGTGGGCCACGAAGGTGCGGTAGATCAGGCCGTAGGGGTGCAGCTGTAGGCCGGCAAACGCGCCGACCGCGAAGACGATTGCCTGCGCAGCGAGTATCAAGGTGCTGGCCGTCACCAGCACGATGACGAGCACTGCAGCGGTTACCCAGGCCGCGAACCTAGGACCTCGAGGATCGATGACGGGATCGACGGAATGCGATTGAGTCATGGATGCTCCTGAGGTTCCTGGCCATAGATGTTGTTGCAGAACACTGAGCAGCTCCTTCCGACGGGGGACACCGGTGACCCGAAACAGCTCGTGGCCGCTGCGCGCGACTGCCAGCGTGGTGGGCGTCGAACGCACCGCTAGCAGGCTGGCCAGCTCCGGGTACTGGGTGAGGTCCAGCTCGGTGTGCCGGATCCCTGGGATTGTGGCGGCGGTAGTTTGGAAGCCGACCGCACCCGCCCCTGGCGGGCTCGCCAGAGGAGTCCGAACGCCCCAGCCGTGGCTATCACCATCAGCGCGAGCCACATACCCGTCATCCAACACCGACTCCCGCCTCGCGCGTCGTGACGTTATTGGTGGCGCCGCTGCTCACTGCGGACCCGGGCCCGCACTCGGTGCTCCTGCACTGCGAGAAGGACGCCGCTTCGTTGGCTGTCCTGCGGATCGTCGTATGGTGTCCCTGAGCACCTCGATAACGTAGCGACGGCCCTGCTGGCCTATGTCGTTAAGCGCGGACTGGAGGCGTCTGGCGGTATTCGAGTTTATTTCACCTATCATTGTTTTGGCGTGGTCGGTGATGGTCAGTTCAACCCGCCGACGGTCCTGCGGGTCCGGCGCCTTGGACACCAATCCGGTGCGGATCAGCCGATCGACCATCACACTGGTGGCCGGCGACCCGGTCCCCAGAGCCTGGGCCAGGTCAGTGAGGGTGACTGGTGCCCGCGCGCTAATGAGATGCAGTGCGGTGATTTGCAGCAGTGTCATTCCCCTGCCTGCCCAGGCTGCGGGGCTAGCAGCAACCACTGTCTGCAGGTGGGCGATGAGCCAGGCGATTTCCTTCGCCGACACTCCCGCCGTGGTGTGGCCGCCATTAGCACGGAACTCCTCCACCTGGTAGCGCGGCTGCTTAACTGCGCGCAATGCGCCGTGCATGGTGCCGCGGGGAATGGTCTTGTTCATGCCTTGGATCCTTCCTGCGTAGCGATTGCTGGGTCGGCTCTCAGCGGGCTCACCCCGGGGACGTGGCGTAGCATCCCCCGTCCCCGTGCTCACGCTCCTAGGCGTCTAGCTAAGCGACCTAAGAAGGAGGTGTTCAGCTCGGAGGGACTTTGGTCAGGATCCTGTGCCTCGCGGAGCCTGCCTGTCGCTACGTCGAACACGAACCCGCGGACGGACTCTTTGTTCGGCACGAACGGGCTCGCCTTGATCCGCGCGATCGACTGCAGGACGTTCTCGTCAAGGTCTGGGAAGGCCTCGGCGGACCACCCCGGCTTTATCCCGGTCTCGTCTTGGATGGACTTCTTGAACTGGTCGTCGGTGAAGGTGAGCATTCCGCAGTCGGTGTGGTGGATAAGGATGATCTCCTGGGTACCGAGCAGCCGCTGGCTGATGGCCAGCGAGCGAATCTCGTCGTCGGTGATCACTCCTCCGGCGTTGCGGATGACGTGCGCCTCACCCTCGTTAAGGCCCAGGATGCGGTAGACGTCCAGGCGGGCGTCCATGCAGGCCACGACGGCGACGTGCTTGGCGGGCGGCAGCGGCAACTTCCCATTGAAAGTCTCGGTGTAGTGGGAATTGTTGGCGAGCAGTTCATCAGTGACAGACACGTACACTCCTGATGTGCGGGGAATGAATTCGGGCACCGGAAATCAGCCATGCGAGCGGGTAGGTCACGGGCCGACGCACGGCCTAACTACAGGCCGGCTTCGAGATCCCAGGAATCGCTTCTAATATATTCCGGACATGATTCATTGCCGGCGGTGCCTGAGGCGAAACAGGTACGCTGACGGCGGCCAGCGCCGGGATTAGTGGTCGCCTAACAACCGGGATCATGTCCGACAAGGGACATCGTCACCAGGGTGCATGGAGCAGATAGGGACCAGCCGATCAGCAGTAACACGCCTGCGCGGCGACGCGGAGCAAATCCACGTGTCGCCGTTTAGTGAACGTGGCCATCGGTTTCACATTGTGAGTTCACCAGATCACTACGAGAATGTCAAGGGACTTGAGGATTCCAGTCGGAAATTGATGCAGATTCTCCGGCGTTGAGTTCCCTTCTTGCGGAGACTGGGATCGTGCTTATGGGCTGTGAGCACGTCGATCTGCTGCGCGCTTGTACAGCAGCCTCTTACCGAACGTCGTCGCCCAGCACTTCTCGCCCACTTGTGTCGAGTATGCGGACGCACGGCGGTCACCGTGTCGCTAACGGTGGACGCTGCGCTCGTGCCCAGGTGGGGCGAAGTCGAGCGGCACCTGAGTTGGCGGATATGCGCGGTCGGCGAACGGCTCAGGTGAGGGCACCCGCCAGTACCGCATTGACCTGATCGGTCTCCACGAGGAAGCCGTCGTGGCCCCGGTGCGAGCTGATGACGTGCAGGTCGACGCCGAGCAGGTCGGCGAGCTCGGCTTGTTGGTGCAGTGGATAAAGTCGGTCGGAGTCCACTCCGACGATCGTCGGGCAAGCTCGCATCCGGCGGAGCGAGGTGGCGGTGCCACCTCGGCCGCGGCCGATCTCATGGCTGTTCATTGCCTCGGTGAGCGCGACGTAGCTGCCCGCGTCGAAGCGGTCCTGCAGGCTCGTCGCGGCATGGTCTAGCCACGACTCGATGGCGAACCCTTCGCTCAGTGGGTCACCTCCGGCCGTGGCAGTCCGGCCGAATCTGGTGTCCACCTCCGCCGCGCTTCGGTAGGTCAGGTGCGCGATCCGGCGGGCGATGGCCATGCCGGTGGCCGGGCCGGTGGGCGCGTCGTAGTAGTCGCCACTGTGCCAGTTCGGGTCGGCGCGGATCGCGTCGATCTGCACTCTGCAGGTCGCGATCTGGTCGGCCGAGGCCTCGGCGCCGACGGCGAGGACGAGCGCGCGGTGTACCCGGTGTGGCTGGCACAGCGCCCACTCCAGCGCCCGCATGCCGCCCATCGACCCGCCGACCACGGCGGCCCAGGCCCGCACGCCCAGGGCGTCGGCCAAGGGGACCTCGGCGGCTACCTGGTCCCGGATGGTGATTGCCGGCCATCGGCTGCCCCATGGCCGCCCGTCGGGCGCCAGCGAGGATGGCCCGGTGGAGCCTTGGCAGCCGCCGAGCACGTTCGGGCACACCACGAACCATCGGTTGGTGTCGATCCCTTGTCCGGGGCCGATCACGCCCTGCCACCAGCCCGAGGTGGGGTGGCCCGGTTCGGCGTCGCCGGCCACATGGCTGTCGCCGGACAGGGCATGCAGCACCAGGACGGCATTGTCTCGCTCGGGGGTGAGCCGCCCCCAGGTCTCGTAGGCAAGCTGCGCCCGGGGCAACGCGCCACCGCGCTCAAGGACCATTCTCGGCAGCGCAGCGAACTGCCGGCGTCCTGGCGGGTCGCCGTCGCGCCACGCTCCCGTGACGGTGGTACTCGAAGCGGTCATCGCGGGCGGCGGGAGCTGATCACTCCGGTGTTGAACCCGGCGAGGTGCAGACCGCCGTGGAACCGGGCGTGCTCGATCTTCAGGCAGCGGTCCATGACGATCGTCAGCCCGGCGTCCTCCGCCTTCTCGGCAATGTCCTCGTCGTAGAGCCCGAACTGCAGCCACAGCGTGGACGCGCCCGCGGCCAGGGTCTCGTTCAGTACCTGCGGTAGATCGGCCGGCTTGCGAAACACGTCTACCAGGTCGGGTGTGACGGGCAGCTTGGCCAGCGAGTCGTACACCGGCCGGTCGAGGATCTCGGTTGCGTTGGGGTTGACGAAATAGACGTCGTAGTCGGTGCTGGCCAGCAGGTAGGTAGCGACGAAGTTGCTGGCCCGTGAGGGGTTCGGTGACGCGCCGAGCATCGCCACGGTCCGGGTCCGGCGTAGAATTTGCCGCCGCTGCTGGGCCGATGGCCGCACCCGGCCATTCGCCTCGTTCACCGATCCGCTCCTCGTGAAGGCAAGGACATCTGCGGATTCACCGGTCGTCCTTGGTAGCCGTGGTGAGCGCCGAATCGAGGTCCCACAGGATGTCATCGGCGTCCTCCAACCCGACGCTGATCCGCACCAGATCGGCCGGCACCCCGCACTCGCGCAGCTGGGCTTCCGAAAGCTGCTGGTGCGTCGTCGAGCCGGGGTGGATCACGAGCGTGCGGGCGTCGCCGACGTTGGCCAGGTGGCTGCACAGCTGCACGGACTCGATGAAGGCCCGGCCCGCGGCGCGGCCACCCCGCACGCCGAAGGAGAACACCGCGCCCGGCCCGAGGGGCAGGTAGTGGCGGGCTCGGTCGTGGTGCGGATGATCGGGCAGCCCGGCCCACCGGACGTAGGCCACCCGGGGGTCGGCGGCGAGCCATTCGGCGACGGTCCGGGCGTTCGCGACGTGTGCAGCCATCCGCAGCGGCAACGTCTCCACGCCCTGCAACAGCAGAAACGCCGCCATCGGGGAAAGGCTCGGGCCGATATCGCGT
Source organism: Pseudonocardiales bacterium (assembly GCA_025465385.1). Taxonomy (GTDB): domain Bacteria; phylum Actinomycetota; class Actinomycetes; order Mycobacteriales; family Pseudonocardiaceae. The sequence goes on along the minus strand of JAODNG010000537.1, from coordinate 4,074 downwards.
AGCTGCTCGGCGCGGAGCTTGGTCAGAAAACCGTACTCCTGGAAGTTGCCCCACCAGGTCAGCCCGCCGTAGGACGGGATCGGCGCTGTCATGACCGGGAATCGGCCATTGCCCCAGTCGAACCGGCCGGCCTCGATCACCACGCCGCCCAGCGTGGTGCCGTGGCCACCGAGGAACTTCGTCGCTGAGTGGATCACGATGTCTGCGCCGTGCTCGATCGGCTGACAGAGGAATGGGGTGGCCAGGGTCGCGTCGATCACCAAGGGCACACCCGCCGAGTGAGCCACATCGGCCAATGCCGCGATGTCGGCGATCTCTCCTGACGGGTTGGCGATCACCTCGGCGAACACCAGCTTGGTGTTCTCGGTGATCGCCGCGGCAACCGCTGACGGCTCTGCTCCGGGCACGAACACGGTGTCGACGCCGAATCGGCGCAGCGTCACGTCCAACTGAGTGATCGTCCCGCCGTAGAGCCCGGCCCCGGCGACGATCTGGTCGCCTGTCCCGGCCAGGCAGGCGAAGGTGAGGAACTCGGCAGCCTGCCCACTGGCGGTACATACCGCGCCGAGTCCGCCGTCCAGACTGGCCAGTCGCTCTTCCAACGCCGCGACCGTCGGGTTGGAAATCCGACTGTAGATGGTGCCGAACTTCTGCAGCGCGAACAGACTAGCCGCGTCGTCGGTGTCTTCGAAGACAAAGCTTGTGCTCTGGTAAATCGGCACCGCCCGGGCACCGGTGGCCGCGTCGGGAATCGCGCCGGCGTGCACGGCGCGGGTGCGGAAACCCCACTGACGATCCATCGCTCCTCCGGGCGGTGTCGATCGCTCGCCGTCAGCTCGCGACAAGCTCGGTGCGCACCGATGTCGGGTTGGAGAACAGGTCGAGCACCGGGCAGTGCTGATCAACCGCAGCCTGCAGCTCACGGTACTGCTCCGGCGACGCGGGACCGGTCAACCTGACCTTTACCCGCACCTCACCGAGACCGGAGCGGACGCCGTCCTCCAAGCCGAAGAACCCCCGCACGTCCAGGTCACCTTCGACCTCGACCTGGACATCGTCAAGCGGGATGTCCAGCTTGGCCGCCCAGAAGCGATAGGTGACCACCTGGCAAGAAAGCAAGCCGGCCAGGGCGAACTCGACGGGGTTGGGGGCGGCGTCGGCACCGCCGAGCGCGGGGGGCTCGTCGATCAGAAGCTCATGGCGTCCGATCCGGATGTCGGTCGCAACGCCGCTGTCGCCCCTGCCGGCGGCGCGGAAGACGACAGCCGCGTTCGCGGCGTCGGTGAAGACTGCCGCTGCAGTGGTGTCCACGACGCCGCGCAGGACTTCGGCCCGGTCGTCGGACGTGGTGGTAGACGTCGTTGTACTCATGCTGGACGAACCTTTCGTGCTCGGCTGATGGCAGGTTTTGTGGGATCAGCGCGAACCCGGACACGCACAGGTACAGGCCAGACCATGGTCCACGTGCCGGCGACGCACCAGGAACACGCCGCCAGTCATGCAATGCTCGTGCCAGACTCCGCGGTCGCCGGCCAGTTCCTCGACCAGGCACCTCTGCGCAGCTCGTCGTAAGCACGTGGCGATCAGGGACCCCAACCTGACCGCGATCAGGTTGATCACCAGCAGCTTGCTCAGGAACATGCGGACAACCCGCGGCCGGCCGGGCAGGCGAGGTAAGCCGCCAAGTGGGCGGTCAAATCGAACGCGTCCGCCGCGGCGCCGTCGATGAGGCTTGACTTGCGGCGCCGAAGGAACGGCATGCCAAGAACGTAGAGACCAGGCCAAGCGGTCACCCCGCCGTCGTGGATGAGCTGGCCCTTCCGGTTGAACACCGGAACGTCGAGCCACGACAGGTCCGGGCGAAAGCCAGTAGCCCAGATGATAGTGCGGATCTCGCCGTTCCGCAGATCAAGGGCGAGCGGCGGGGAGGACGGAACCTCCGTCGAGGCGAAGCGCTCCGGCGGGCCGCCCCCGTCGAACCCGGTACCGTCCGCCCAGCCGTCGAGGATGTCCAGCAGCCGCCCTAGCTTCAGGTCGGCCAGCGCGCACAGGTTCGGCAGCGAACCGGAGAACTGCGCGTGCCCGTCCCTGACGCCGGCAAGCCGGCCGACCAACCTCACCCCCATCCCGCTCAGAGCATTGAGGTCGATCGTCACCCGGTTAGCCGAGCCAACCAGCTGCATCGACGGCAGGTTGCGGGCCCTGACGATGTCGGGGACCTCGTCGTAGCGCTCGTCGAGCACACCGGAGGCGTCCATCCACCACAGGATGTCCAAGCCGCGGTAGGAGCGGGGCATGCGGACGTGTTCCCCGACGGCCAAGGTGACGGCCCGGCCAGAACGGTGGACCTCGTCAGCGATCTGGATCCCGCTCGCCGAGGCCCCCACGACGAGCACCCCGCCCTCGGGGAGCTGACCTGGGGTCCGGTAGCTCATCGGAGTCAACATGGTGATCCCGGCCGGCACCGACTCGTGGAGCACCGGCACTGCAGCGGTGTTGCAGGCACCCGAGGCCAACACCACGGCCCGGACCTCCCACGAGTCCTGGTCGGTGCCCACGAGGTACCCACCATCGGCAGGCCGGACCGACGTAACCGTGGTACGGGTCCGCACCGGGGCACCCGTCACACCGGCGTACTCATCGATCAGTTGGACGACCTGCGGCGCCGTCATGTAACCATCGGGTTCCACACCCCGGTAGGAATATCCCGGCAGTCGGGTCAGCCAATTGGGCGTCAGCAGCCGAAGCGAGTCCCATCGCTGTGTCCGCCAGGAGTTCGCCGTCTCGCCCCGTTCGAGGATCACGTGGTCGATCGAACGGTCGGCGAGACAGCGGCTCATGGCCAGCCCGCAGTGGCCAGCCCCGATGACCACGGTGGTCACCTTCGGCACAGGTACCCTCCAGGGCAGGCCAGATCAGGCCACTTCGACGGTGATGTTGGTCGGGTTGGTGATGGCGTCGTAGACGGCCGAGCGTTTCTGCGACTGCGCGACCAAGGCCCTGATCTCGTCGGAGGTTGCATCGGCGTCGATCTTGTACTTCACCGTGATCCCGTTGAAACCGTTGCGGATCTCCGGGTCGGCACCGAGAATGCCATGGAGGTCCATTTCCGCTTCGATGGTGGCCTGCACCGAGCGCAACTGGATCTCGCGTTGCTGGGCGACCGCTGCCACTCCGGCGGTCAGGCAGCTACCCAGGGCGACTAGCACGTACTCCACGGGCGTAACACCGTTGTCCTCGGCTGCGAACGCCAAGGGATGATCGGCGTCGTAGGTGAAAGTCGTCTTGTGGTGTTGTTCCCCTCCGAAGCCGTAGAACGTGTCTACACTGGATTTGCTGTGGGTGCCTTTGACCCACGAGCATGTCGCCCGCCACTGGAACTGCGCGATTTCGGGGGTGTCGGCCAAGGCGTCGCGGACGCCGAGCAAAGCCTCGACGTTGACACCATTGTCGACCGGGAGGTTAGTCACAGCCATGGAGTACTCCTTTTTCGGTTAATTAAGTCACTGACGATACCGGTATCGGTCGGCTAGCGGGGACTGCCCGATTCGTCGGCAATCCGCTCGCCGATGATCCGTAGCAGCGCCAGGCAGTCGCGGTTGGCTACTACACGGCCACGCCATTTTTATCTGGCCCGATCGGCCGAGACCCCTGGTCGATGCTCAGCCGATGATGCTGATGTGCGGGTGGGAACAGTGCGGGCACGGACACGCACAAGTCCAGACCAAACCATGGTCAATATGCCGACGGCGTACAAGAAACGCGCCACCAGTCATGCGATGTTCTTACCACACTTCGCGGTTGCGGGCCAGCGCCTCGGGACTTGCTCCGTACGCCCCATTGACGAGTCAGCCTGGACATGACATCTGATCGCCGCGTACGCGCAGGTCAGCACACCTCGCACGATCGTCCCTCAGACCAGGACGGTGGCCGGTGGGGTCTACCGGCGGGTTGACGCCTCCCGTAGGCTTGCTACCAGGGCTGATGCCCGCAGCCCCTCGGCTCGACGAGAGAGTAAGGGTCGTTCGCGGTGTTGCCCCAGACCCCAGTGACTGATCAGTGTCAGTGGCGGCC
>JAODNG010000508.1 GCA_025465385.1 Pseudonocardiales bacterium | reverse complement strand
CGGGGTACCAAGCGTGCAACTCGTGTCGTACCCTGCGGTGTCTCGGCGCCCGTATCCCCAGAGGACACGGCACGCAGACCCTTGACGACAAGCCTCCCGCGGCGTGCTGCGCGTGGGGTGCCCGACGCCCGTGCACGGAGCTCCAGACGGGGTTGACGGTACTTCTCTGCCGCACCGCCCCTGGCCTTCCGGATGTCCGTGCAGTCATGTCTACTCCGTGACCGGGGCCACAGCAAGAGGCCCGATCAGGCAGTGCGCTTTGGTTACTCTTCGAACAAATAACGGGTCAGGGCCACTCGTTTGAGCTAAACGACACCCATTGAGCCGACTCGGCTCAACGCTGCCGTCGCCGTAATCCGTACCAGGCGACGCCAGCAGCGGCCGCTGCTCCCAATCCGACAGCTGCGGCGATCTGTGCACCGGACGGCGCCGGAATTCGGGTCCGTAGCGAGACTGGGTTGGAGAATGCGAGCACGGGCCAGCCCCGCGTAACGGCCTCGCGGCGCAGCGCTCGGTCCGGGTTCACCGCTGTCGGGTGGCCGACCGCCTCCAACAGCGGCAGATCCGTGATGGAGTCGGAGTAGGCGTGGCAACGTTGCATGTCGTAACCGTGCTCCTCGGCCAGCCGCCGGGCGGCCAGTGCCTTGTTCTCTCCCGCGCAGTAGAACTCCACATCGCCGGTGTACCGACCGTCGTGGGTGCCCATCCGGGTGGCCACGGTGTGCGTCGCGCCGATCATCTTGGCGATCGGCGCGACCACCTCCACTCCTGAGGCCGACACCACGATGATGTCCTCGCCCCGCTCGTGGTGCGCGGCGATCAGTTCGGTTGCCTCGGCGTACACCAGCGGGTCCACGACGTCGTGCAGGGTCTCCTCGACGATCGCCGTCACCTGGGCGATGTCCCAGCCGGTGCACTGAGCGGTGATATGCGCACGCATCCGTTCCATCTGCTCGGTGTCGGCTCCCGCGAGCAGGTACATGAACTGGGCGTAGGTGCTCTTGAGGATTGCGCGCCGGTTGATCAAACCTTCCTGGAAGAACGCTCGGGAGAACACGAACGCACTGGACTTCGCGATGATGGTCTTGTCCAGGTCGAAGAATGCCGCGATGCCCGAGGCGCCCGGGCTGGAGGAGCTCACAGTTGGCCAGCATATGAGGCCACATCTGCGCGCTATCCACAGTGCTCCTGTTATCCACATGTCGATCATTAGCTGCTGGCCTGGCCAACCCGGTGCAACGACAGTCGCACCGGACGCCCCCGGAAGGGCGGGGCCGGTAACTCTGGGGGCAAACAGTGCAGACAAGCGGTGCGCGCGCGGCTGGCCGGCAGCCGATCATGGTCATGACGCCAGGCGGACTGGCCGACGAGGTCGCCCGACTTGCGGCGGCAGCGGGGTGTGATCCGCAGCGGGTCGCCGACCTTGCGACGGCCCGCGAACGGTGGAACTGCGCCGCGCTGGTCCTGTTGGACGTCGACGCAGCGAAGGCTAGCGCAAGCGCTGGCCTACCCCGCAGAGACGGCGTGGTGATCGTCTCGGCGGACGGCGACTCGGAGGTGTGGCGGTCCGCGGTCGCGGTCGGTGCCCAACACGTAGCTGTGCTGCCGGACGCGGAAGCATGGCTGGTGGGCACGCTGGCCGATGCGGTGGAGTCGCCGGCCGACCCGGGGCGAGTGCTGGCGGTGCTCGGTGGCCGTGGTGGCGCCGGGGCGTCGGTATTCGCGACCGCCGTCGCAGTCGCGGTCGCGGAAGCGGGACGCCACGCCATGCTCGTCGACTGCGACGCCTTGGGCGGCGGCCTGGATCTCGCCTTGGGTGCCGAGAAGATGCACGGGTTGCGGTGGTCCGGGCTCGCGCTGGGCGGTGGCCGGGTGCCGGCTGCGGCGCTGCACGCTGCGCTTCCCATGCCCCGCGTGGGTGGTCGGGGTGGGCTGACGGTTTTGTCGTACGGCCGGCCGGAGTACGGCCGGTCAGAAGACGGCCAGTCGGACTGCGATCGGGATTGTCCAATACCCGACGGCGTCGCAGTGCGCACGGTATGCGGTGCCGCACGACGCGCCGGCGAGACAGTGGTCTGCGATGTGCCCAGGTATCCCTGCGAGCCGGGCACCGCTGCGCTGGAATCGGCGGATCTGGCGGTGCTGGTGGTGCCGGCAGAAGTGCGGGCTTGTGCTGCCGCCGCGGCGGTGGCGGCCCGAGTGCGGCGCTATGGGGTTTCGTTGCAGTTGGTGGTGCGGGGACCGGCGCCGGGCGGGATCACCCCCAGCGACATCAGCCAGGCTCTGGGCCTTCCGCTGCTCGCAACCATGCGCCCGCAGCCGGGCTTGGCCGCCGCACTGGACCGTGGTGCGATGCCGGGCCGGTCCCGGGGACCGCTGGCCACCGCCGCCCGTCAGGTGCTGGCGATACTCGATGATTCCAACCGGTCCCTGGGCGCGGCAGCGTGACCACGGCAGGGCGCCAAGGCGCAGCGTCGGCGCTGTCCGGACAGCTGGTCGACCGGGTGCGCAACCGGTTGGCTGCCGCGGGCGTAGCCGTCTCTCCAGGCACGGTGGCTGCCGCGGTGCGGGCCGAGTCCGATGGTGTGCTCGCCGATCTGCAGGTGCTCTCGGCGCTGCGGGAGCTGCAGCGCGAGCTCATCGGGGCCGGCCCACTGGAACCGCTGCTGGCCGATCCGCAGACCACCGATGTGCTGGTCAGCGGACCTGATCAGGTGTGGATCGAACAAGCCGGTGAATTGCGCCGCACCAAGGTGCGGTTCGCCGATGCCGATGCGGTCCGCAGGTTGGCTCAGCGGCTGGCGCTGGCCGCCGGGCGACGCCTCGACGATGCGTCACCGTACGTCGATGCGGCGCTGCCCGGCGGCGTCCGGCTGCACGCCGTACTACCGCCGATCGCCACCGGCTGCACCTGCATCTCGCTGCGCGTGCTGCGGCCCACCACGCACGGCCTTGACGCGCTACAGGCGGTGGGCAGCGTGTCACCCGAGGCGGGAAAGCTGCTGCGCGCCATCGTCGCCGCCCGGCTGGCTTTCCTCGTCGTCGGTGGCACGGGTAGTGGAAAGACCACCCTGCTCGCCGCCCTGCTCGCCTGCGTGCCGGCCAGTGAGCGGATCGTCTGCGTCGAAGAAGCCCCCGAGCTAGCACCGGAACATCCGCATGTCGTCCGGTTGACCACCCGGGCGCCCAACGTGGAAGGCGCCGGTGAGGTGACCCTGCGAGACCTGGTGCGCCAGGCGCTGCGGATGCGCCCGGACCGGTTGGTGGTCGGCGAGGTGCGCGGGGCGGAGGTATGTGAGCTGCTCGCCGCACTCAACACCGGCCACGAAGGGGGTGCCGGCACGCTGCACGCGAATTCACCCGCCGAGGTGCCGGCGCGGCTGGAGGCGCTGGCCGCGTTGGGGGGCATGGCGCGCAACGCGTTGCACAGCCAGCTCGCCGCCGCCGTACACGTGGTGCTGCACGTAGTGCGCCGCGATGGGGTGCGGGAACTGGCCGCGGTAGGGGTGCTGGAGCGCGGTAGCGAGCTGGTCCGGGTAGTCCCTGCCTGGCAGAAGGGTCGTTGGGGCCCGGGGCGTCAGCGCTTACTTGAGCTGCTCGACGGCGCACTTTGTGTCGGCTCGGCCGTCGGCGCGCACCGTGTCGGCTCGGCCGACGATCAAGGCCACGGTGTGGCGTGTTGAGCTTTGCGGCGGCCGCGCTGGCGGCGGGGGTGTTGTACTGGCCGGCGGGGGTAGGTCGAAGCCGGCTCACCGGGCTGCGCCGCCGTGACGCTCGAGTTCGAGCCGCGGCGTCCTGCGGTCGCTGGGCCACCCGGCGTTGCGGCCTGCTGCTAGTAGGCCTCGCGGTGGGAGTCGGCGCCTTGCTGGCCGGCGTAGGTGGCGGTCTGGCCGCCGCGATGGTGACCGGCACCGCCGTCGCGCGCCGCCGGGCCGGTCGGGATTGCCGGACGGTGGCATCGGCGGCCACCGGACTCTCCGATGCGCTCGGAATTCTGGTGGCGGAACTGCGGGCCGGCGCTCATCCCGGTGATGCGATCGCAGCGGCTGCCGAAACCCAGAGCGACGGGTCCCCCCACGCGGGCACTGACGTTGTCCGGGCACTGTCAGCAGTGGCAGCGGCGGCCAGGCTCGGCGGCGACGTCCCGGCGGTGCTGCGCAGCGCTGGTCCAGCGCCGTTGCGTGCGTGGCTAGGCCGGCTCGCCGATGCATGGTCGCTCGCCGATCGCTACGGGATCCCACTCGCCGACCTGCTTGACGCGGTGCGCTCGGATACCGAGCACCGGGTGCGCTTCGCCGCCGAGGTGCAAGCCCGGCTTGCTGGACCCCGAGCGACCGCTGCGGTGCTGGCCGGGCTGCCGCTGCTCGGTCTGGCGCTAGGCGAGGCGGTGGGTGCCGCCCCGTTGCGTGTGCTGTGCCACACCATGGTGGGTCAGCTGCTTCTGGTGATCGGCACAGCGGTGGCCTGCGTCGGCGTGCTCTGGAGTGCGCGGCTGGTGTCCGGGGCGGTACCGGCATGACGCCACCGACGCTGGCCACGCTGCTGGTAGCGATGGCACTGCTGATGCTGCCCGGTCCGGCTGGTCCTCGATCGAGGTTGCGGCAGTCGAGCAACAGAGCTTCAGCGTCGGCATGTGTTACCGGGTCGGCACAACGCAGCGTGCACACCGACGTGGAGCCGTTGGCGTTAGCCGGCGCGTGGGAGCTGCTGGCGGCCTGCCTGCGAGCCGGAGTGCCGGTACCGGTGGCGGTGCGGGCAGTCGCTGAGGGCCTTGACGAACCGGCTGGGCCGGCACTGCTGCGGACCGCGGAACTGCTGGCCCTGGGTGCTGATTCCATGCAGGCCTGGCTGCCCGCGCTGGAATGCACTGCGACGGCGCGGCTGGCTAAGGCCGCCCGGCGCAGCGGACGCAGTGGCATCGCATTCGCCGAGTCGCTGATCCGGCTGGCGACAGAGGTACGAGCCGACGCCCGCGAGCAATCCGAAGCCCGAGCGCAGCGCGCCGGAGTGCTCATCGCGGCGCCGCTCGGGCTGTGCTTCCTGCCCGCCTTTCTCGTGATCGGTGTCGTTCCGGTGCTGATCGGACTAGCCGGTGGCCTGATGCGGCAGTGGTGAGAGAACGACAGATACCTAACTAGACAGGAGCTGATCCGATGACTACCCAACGCAGCACAGTGACCAGACCGCGGTGGTGGCGGCTGGTGATCGCCCGACTTGCCGGTGCGGTGGACGGCGAAGCCGGCATGAGCACTGTCGAGTACGCGATCGGGACGATCGCCGCGGCGGCATTCGCTGCCGTGCTCTACAAGGTGGTGACTGGTGACATGATCGTCGGCGCGCTCAACGACTTGGTGCAGCGGGCGCTGTCGGTGCAGTTCTGATGGGTACCGGCGACCGGGGCTCGGTCAC
>JAODNG010000488.1 GCA_025465385.1 Pseudonocardiales bacterium | reverse complement strand
AGCGTGACCGGCACACATCGCCACTTCGCTCGTCCCTCCACGTGGCTGTTGCCGGCAAGCCGGCGCGCGACGACGCTGGCCGCCCTTCGATGACACACTCAAGGAGGCGCCGTGATTACGCAGCAGCCCGGTGGGCAAGTTTCTGTGCTCGCCTTCGACATCTTCGGTACCACGGTCGACTGGCGCACCGGCGTCGCCGACCAGGTCGCCGAGATCGCCGCACAGTGCGGCGCTGCACTTGACGCCGGCACCTTCGCAGACGAATGGCGCGACCGCTACCTGCCCTCTATGGGCCGGGTGCGAACCGGTGAACGGGAGTGGGTTTACCTCGACACTCTGCACCGCGAGTCCCTCGACCAACTGCTCGAACAGCATGGGGTTGGCGACGCGTTCGACGAGCCGGCCCGTCGTCGGCTCGTACTCGCTTGGCATCGACTCCCGGCCTGGAACGACGCGATCGCCGGGCTCACCCGGCTGCGCACCCGCTACATCCTCGCGGCGCTGTCCAACGGCGGCTTTGCCCTACTGACCCACCTGATAAAGACGGCGGGACTGCCGTTCGACTGCATCCTGTCCGCCGAACTCGCCCGGACCTACAAACCCGACCCGCTCGTCTACCGCACCGCGGCAGGCTTGCTCGACCTCCCGCCAGCGCAGGTCATGATGGTCGCGGCCCATACTTGGGACCTCCACGGCGCTCACGAGGCTGGTCTGCGCACCGCCTTTCTCGAGCGCCCCCTCGAGAAGGGGCCCGACCGTGCCGCCGACCGAGCGGCGGACGTCACCAGCGACCTCGCGGTCGCCGGGTTTACCGAACTCGCCGAGGCGCTCGGCTGCTAGCGCAACCAATGGGAAGCATGGTGCCGGCGGTGGGATTCGAACCCACACTGGCGGACTCCTAAGGCCCGTGCCTCTGCCGTTGGGCTACGCCGGCTCGTGGTGACGAGGGGGACAGGATACGGCGTCAGACGCCGAGGTCTTTGCGCAGCTTGGCGACGTGGCCGGTGGCGCGGACGTTGTACAGCGCCTTGTCGATACGGCCCTGTGCGTCGATCACGAAGGTCGATCGGATGACACCGGTGACCGTCTTGCCGTACAGCTGTTTCTCGCCGTAGGCGCCGTAGGAGGTGAGCACCGAACGGTCCACGTCGGACAGCAGCGGGAAGGTGAGGCCTTGCGCGTCGCGGAACTTCGCCAGCTTCGCCGGCGGGTCCGGGGAGATACCGAGGACCGTGAACCCGGAGGTGTCGAGCTCGGCGAGGTTGTCACGGAAGTCGCACGCCTGCTTGGTGCACCCCGGGGTGCTGGCCGCCGGATAGAAGTAGACCAGCACGGATCGGCCGCGGTAGTCCGCCAGTGCGACAGGCTTGCCGTCGGCGTCGGGCAGGGTGAACTCGGGCGCGGCGTCGCCGGGGGACAGCCGGAGGTGGTCGGTCACAAGGTCGGACGGTACCGCCCAGCAGACGGGGTGGCTTGGCCACGTGGGCACACCGGTGGCTACGGTGTGCCCGACGCTCACCCCGCGAGGAGGACCCAATGGCCCGCGACGCCGACACCATCGAACGCGAGATCGAGAAGGCCCGCGATGCGCTGGCAGCAACACTGCAGGAGATCGGCACCAGGGCCGATCCCACCCGCCTGATTGACGCTGGCAAAGAGCAGGTGGAAGCCACGCTGGGTAACCCAACGGTGCGCTACTCGCTGATGGCCCTCGCTGCGCTCATCGTGCTGGCGGTGCTGCGCAAACTGTTCCGCTGAGCTCAAGGGCAACGACAGCGAAGGACTCGCCGGCCAGCTGCACGGTGTCGCGTGTTGTGGTGGCGTCCCCGGACGCGAGCAGAATTTCAGTGGGTGGCCCATCCACCGCAACGGTGGCGGGTTGCCCGCCCAAATTGACCACCACCCGCAGTGCACCGCGGTGCAGTACCAGCGTGCGGGCGTCAGCGTCCACGTCGACGGCCAGGGTGTCCAGCCGCGGGTCGGACAGCTCGGGACGGTGCTTTCGTAGCGCGATCAACTCCCGGTAGATGCGCAGTACGGTGGCGTGTGGCTCGGAACCAGGCTCGGACCAGTCCAGCTGGGAGTGTCGGAAGGTCTCCTCGTCGTTCGGATCGGGAACATCCGCCTCATCCCAGCCGTGTTCGGTGAACTCGGCATAACGACCCCGTCGGATAGCCTCGCGTAGCTCCGCGTCGGGCATGGACGAGAAGAACTGGAATGGCGTCTCCGCGCCCCACTCCTCGCCCATGAAGATCATCGGCGTGTACGGGGAGCACAGCACCAGCGCTGCCCCGCAGGCCAGCAGGCCGGGGGACAGGGTGGTCGAGATCCGGTCGCCGGTGGCGCGATTTCCGACCTGGTCGTGGTTCTGCAGATAGGTGACGAACTTCCAGCCGGGCAGCTGCGCAGTGTCCACCGGGCGGCCGTGGGTGCGTTGCCGGAAGCTCGACCAACGTCCATCGTGGAAGAACGCCCCGCGGAGGGTGCGGGCCAGATCGGGCAGTGCACCGAAGTCGGCATAGTAGCCCTGCCGTTCACCGGTCAGCGTGGCGTGCAGGCAGTGATGGATGTCGTCGTCCCACTGTGCGGTCAGTCCGTAGCCACCCGCGACCCGCGGCGTGATCAGCCTCGGGTTGTTGAGGTCCGATTCCGCAATCAGTGACAGTGGCCGTCGCAGGTGCGCGGCAAGGGTGTCCACCTCAGTGGTCAGCTCCTCCAGCAAGTGGGTGGCCCGGGTGTCACGCAGCGCGTGCACGGCGTCGAGCCGCAGCCCGTCGAGGTGGTAGTGGGTCAACCACTCCAGTGCGTTGTCGATGACGTAGCGGCGCACCTCGTCGGAGTGTGGGCCATCAAGATTGAGCGTGGGCCCCCAGATGTTGCTGCCGGCGAAGTACGGGCCGAAGCGGTCCAGGTATGCGCCGGACGGGCCGAGGTGGTTGTGCACGACGTCGAGCAGCACACCCAGCCCGCGGCTATGGCACGCGTCCACGAAGCGTTTGAACGCGTCGGGACCGCCGTAGTTCTCGGTAACGGCGTACCAATCGACTCCGTCATAGCCCCAGTTCCGGGATCCGTCGACGGCGTTGACCGGCATCACCTCGACCAGGTCGACGCCCAGCCCGGCCAGGTAGTCCAGACGCTCAATCGCGGAGTCGAATGTCCCGTCCGAGGTGAACGTCCCGATATGCAGCTCGTAGAGCACGCTGCCCGGCAGCGCCCGGCCGGTCCAGCGCCCATCGGTCCATTCGAATGCGCTGTGGTCATAGATCCGCGACGCCGCGTGGACTCCGTGGGGCTGCCACCGGGATCGGGGGTCGGGTAGCGGCGAGTCCTCCTCATCCAGCCGGAACGCGTAGTCGCTGCCTGATCCCGCGTCGTCAACCTGGCCGCACCACCAGCCACCGGCCGTCTGGGTCATTTCATGTTCGGCGCCGTTCACCACGACCCGTACCCGCTGCCGCAGCGGAGCCCACACTGTGAAGTCCATGAGCACTGATCTTGTCAGGGTTCTGGGGCCTTGTCTGGCCATGACCACAGCGGTCGGCCTGGGCTAGTCCGCCAGCAGCAGGGCGACGGGGTAATGGGCGAGCAGGCTGGCCAGCCCCACCTCGCTCGAGGCCGAGAAGCCGGTGAACACGTCGGTCCAGGACCCCGCGGGCAGGGGCAGCGTTGTCTCGCCCCAGCCGCCGCGGTCGGCCAACCCGACGGGTAGGCGGGTGGCGACCGCGACAACCCCGTGGCGAGCGAACGCGACGGCGTGCGACGCGGCGGCACCGGTGGCGGGCAGCGGGGTGTAGCCGGTGAATCGTTCGGGATGGTCACGCCGCGCGCGCAGGACTCGGGACACTACGAGCAGTTTGGCTGCGCCCGAGTCGTCCACCTCGGGCAGCCAGCCATGGTCGATCCGCGCCAGCAGGTCGGCACGGGCGGTGAAGTCCACCGGTCGACGGTTATCCGGATCCACCAGTGACAGGTCCCACAGCTCGCTGCCCTGGTATGTGTCCGGCACACCAGGCATCGCCAACTGCACCACCGCCGCGGACAGCGAGTTTGATCGGCCCGGCGCGATGACCCGGGTCGCTACCCTAGCCACCGCGGTATGCAGCTCAGGGTCGGTCAGCGCGGCGTCGGCGACGGCATGCATGGCTGACTCGAACGGCTCATTCGGATCGGTCCAGGTGGTATGGGTCCGCGCCTCACGCATCGCCTTCTCCAGATAGGCATGCAGCCGGTCAGGCGGCAGCGGCCAGGCACCGACCAGGGTCTGCCAGAGGAGGTGTCCCAGTGCCGGGTCGGGCACACTGGCGCCGGCTGCCTGCGCCAGCTTCGTGAATTCCCCGACCGCGCCAGCCCACCACTCCGGCAGCTCGGCGAGCACTGCGAGCCGGGCTCGTACGTCGGCGGAACGCTTGGTGTCGTGGGTGGACAGTGTGGTCATCCCCTGCGGCGCGAGCTCCTCCCGATGCGCCAAAGCGGCGTGGAAGGCGTCGAGGTCGATCCCGAAACGGTCCGGATCTCCGCCTACCTCATTGAGCGCGATGAATCGGGTCCAGCGGTAGTAGGCGGTGTCCTCAACTCCTTTGGCCATCACCGCGCCGGAGGTCTGCTGGAACCGGATCGCGAGCTCGTCGCTCGGATCCCGCAGCCGCGGTGACAGCGCCGCCAGGGTCAGCGCGAGATCGGGACGTTGTCGCCGGGCAGCTGCCAGCGCCTGATCGAGGTGCTCGATCCCATAGTCGGGCAGGTATGAGCGATAGACCGGGAAGTACGCCAGTACCTCGGCCAGCGCACCGTCTGCATCGGTGAGGTCGGGGGCCAGGGCGGCGAGGCGATGCAGCTCCGAGCCGAGCATGCCGGTGGCCACGTCAAGCTTGCAATCGTGTACCAGCTGCGCCCAGTCGGTCTGGACCCCGGTCAGCTCGGTATCCAGGGCGGTGAGCGTCGCTTCTCCGGCGGGGTCGACCAGTATTCCGTCGACCTCGGCGAGCGCGTCGTAGCCGGTAGTGCCGGCCACCGGCCACGAAGCGGGCAGAGCCTCGCCCGGTTCGAGGATCTTTTCCACCACGATCCAGGCGTCGGGAGCGTGGTCACGGAGCCGCTGCAGGTACCCGGCCGGATCGGTGAGGCCGTCCGGGTGATCGACTCGCAGGCCGTCGACGTCGCCTTCGGCGACCCAGCGCAACACTTCGCCGTGAGTGGCGTCGAACACGTCCGGGTCCTCCACCCGCACTGCCGCGAGGTCGCTGACCGCGAAGAACCGGCGGTAGCCCACGTCCGCCCGCCAGGAAACCAGCCGGTAGTGCTGCGCCTCGTACACTTGCTGCGGGGTGCCGCCAGCCGTTCCCGGTGCCAGCGGGAAAGCGTGCTCGTAGTAGCGGAGCACGTCACCATCCAGTCGCAAGTCGGCGAGCGCGTTGGGTGAATCTGCCAGGACGGGCACGCGCAGAGGCCAGCCGGTGATGTCGAACCATCGAGCGAAGCGCGACGACGGCCCGTACCGAAGGACATCCCACCAGGCGGGATTGGCCTGCGGCTCGGCCACCCCAAGATGATTGGGCACGATATCGACGACCAGCACCAACCCGCGCTCGCGAGCGGCGGCCGCCAGTGCGTGCCGGCCGGATTCGCCGCCGATCACCTCAGATACCCGATGTGGGTCGGCCACGTCATAGCCATGCGCCGATCCCGGCATCGCGGTCAGGAGAGGTGAGGTGTATACCGATCCGACGCCCAGTGACGCAAGGTACGGAGTCACCGCAACAGCGTCGGTAAAGGTCAGGCAGCGGTTGAACTGCAACCGATACGTCGAGGTCGGAGTCACCATAGGGATGAGTGTGGTGGCGTCACGCCGGACGCACTAGTTGATCACTTTGCACTGAGCCAGGCGGGTGGCGTCGGTGATGGAAGAGAATCGGCCTGGCTACCGGCCGACTGCAGCGTCGAGGGCGGCCCGCATCTGGGCGGTTGGGGCGGGGCGACCAGTCATCAGCTCACACTGAGCAACGGCTTGGTGCAACAGCACCGCGAGACCGCTGACGGTTGGGCAGCCCGCGGTCATCGCGGACGCGGCCAGTGGGGTGGGCCAGGGCGTATAGACCACGTCCAGTAGCACCGGCCTACTTGCCCACTGCTGACGGCACAGCGCGTCGGCAGCGCCGGGCGGTAGGGTGGAGATGACGACATCAGCCTCAGGAATGGCGCCATCGAGCAGGTCGCCGGAGATAACCGGAGCGACACCGAGCCGATCGGCTGCCGCGCGGAGATCCGTCGTTGCGGCCGAGTTCCGCACCAGCACGGTCGGTGCGGTCTCGCCCAACTCGCGCAGCGCGGCAAGCGCCGCTTGGGCGGTGCCGCCGGCCCCCAGAATCACCGCGGCGCCGACCCGGTCGACTCCCGCTTCGCGCAGCGCGGCGAGAATACCCGCTACATCGGTGTTCTCAGCCCGACGTGGCGCACCTCGGTGCCCCAATATCAGGGTGTTCGCCGCGCCGACTGCGCGGGCCAGTACGGACACCTCATCGGCGACGGTCAATGCCACCCGTTTCAGGGGCATCGTCAGGGATAGCCCGGCCCACTCCGAATCGAGCCGTTCGACGAAGGCCGGCAGCGCCGCCTCGTCGCATTCCACCGCGTCGTAGCACCACCCGGTCAAGCCCAGCGCGGTGTAGGCAGCACGGTGCAGCGTCGGCGACAGCGAATGCCTGATCGGTGAACCCAGGACTGCCGCCCGCCGCTTTTTCGACTCGCTGACCGCCCCGCTAGCCACCGCTGCTCGATCTTCCTCGGGCGTACAGCCGTTGTTCACCACGGAGCCAGTATCAAGGAAACAGCCAACGGCGTGTGCCTACGGCCTTGCACTAGGCGTTTCCACTCTGTTATTGAGATCTCGGAGGGTAAGTCCGGATCTGCAATCGGTAGCTGTGACGGCTGCATGGTTGTCCGACACCCGTAGGAGGGTTCCGGATGGAACGGTCGAGCTGGGCGTCGGACGACGTCGACATCGAGCATGCCAGCCCGGCCCGAGTCTACGACTATTACCTCGGCGGCTCACACAACTTCGCGGTGGACCGGCAGATGGCGCGTCAGGCCATGGACCTGTGGCCGGAACTGCCCTTGATCATGCAAGCTAATCGGGCGTTCCTGCGGCGCTCGGTGCGCTA
The DNA here is from genome assembly GCA_025465385.1 of Pseudonocardiales bacterium. GTDB lineage: Bacteria > Actinomycetota > Actinomycetes > Mycobacteriales > Pseudonocardiaceae. The sequence continues at coordinate 12,645 of JAODNG010000488.1, read as the reverse complement.
CCTCGTCAGCCAGGGCATTACCCAATTTCTGGACATCGGGTCGGGGATCCCCACCGAAGGCAATGTGCATGAGGTCGCCCAGGCTGCCGCACCCGAAGCTCGAGTGGTCTACGTCGACGTCGACCCCGTGGCCGCCGCCCACAGCCGAACCATCCTGGCCGGAAATCAGCACGCGGACGTCGTCCAGGCCGACCTGCGCGACGTAACCACAATCTTCGATCACCCACAGACCAGGCAGCTGCTCGATCCCACCCAGCCGATTGGCGTGCTCATGGTGGCGATGCTGCATTTCGTACCGGATGAGGCTGATCCGGCGAGCATCGTTGCTCAGTACCGCAAGATGATGCCGCCCGGAAGTCACCTGGTTCTCTCGCACGCCACTCACGAGGGCCGCCCCGATCAGGCCGGCTCGCACACCGAGCTCTACCGGCGTGCTGGCGCACCGTTGACCATGCGCTCGCGCCTCGAGGTCGAGGCGTTGTTTGATGGGTTCGACCTGGTGGCCCCTGGCGTGGTGTTTCTGCCGCTATGGCGGCCGGACTCGCCGGCCGACGTCGATGACCATCCCGAGCGGTTCACCGGCTTCGCCGCGGTAGGCCGATGCCGATGAATCACGCGGATTGCGAGGTGTTCGCCCAGCGTTGGACCGAGGCAATCGTCGGCACGAGCTACGTGGCGATGGGACGCCGTATGCTGGCAAGGCACCTGCTTGAGCTCACTGACCAGTTGGTCGAGGGCTTCCTGGCTGCCGAGTTCGATCCGTCGGTGGGGCGCGACGTTGGCGTCGCCATGGTCGAGAGCCATTTCACCGGCACTGACACGCTCAAAGAGACCCTTGCGCTGATCGCCGAGTGGTTACCCGGTCTGCCGACTTCAGCTCCGCCACGAGTCGATGTGTCGAGCCGGGTTGCTCAGCTTGTGGGCAGCCTGGCGGCTGGATACGCCAGTGCGTTGCGCGAGCGCAGCCTCGATGAGCAGGACGCGATCTATCGCGCAGGATTGCGGGCGCGCCGGCAGGCTGAACAGGCGTTGGCCGCCAGCGAGGCCAAGTTCCGGGCGATGTTCACCGAGGCGAAGATGGGTATTGGGATCGGTGACATGGAAGGCAACATCACCGATGCCAATCCTGCGCTGCAGGAGATGTTCGGCTACACCCGCGAGGAGTTCACCCAGCTCAACGTCAGCTCGATGGTCCACCCAGAAGACGCCGCCAGCGTGTGGGACCTGTACGGCGAGCTGGTTCGCGGGGAGCGCGACCATTTCCGGATGGAAAAGCGCTTCAAGCGTCGCGACGGCGGTGAGATCTGGACTGACCTGACGGTGTCACTGGTCCGGGACGAGAGCGGCGTGCCCGCTTACCAGGTGGCGCTGCTGGAAGACGTGTCCGAACGGCGTCGCCTGCAGGCGAAGTTGCAGTACCAGGCTTACCACGACCCACTCACAGCGCTGGCCAACCGGCAGATGGTCACCGAACGGCTGGACCAGGTGTTCGCCGGGCCTGCGAGCCAACGCCGGGTTGGGCTGTGCTTCCTGGATCTTGACGGGTTCAAAGTGGTCAACGACAGCCTCGGTCATGACGTCGGCGATCAGTTGCTGAAAACTGTCGCGTCCCGGCTGACACGTTGCTGCGGTCCCGGGCAGCTGGTAGCTCGGATGGGCGGGGACGAATTCCTGATTATCGTTGAGGATACCGGCGGCGAAGCGGATATGGCGGTACTGGCCGATAAGATCCTGTCTGCCATGGCCGCGCCGGTTCGAGTCGGCGGTCACGCGCTCACCGTGCGAACCAGCATCGGCGTCGTCGAGCGGCCGGTGGCCGACACCAACCCGGCCGACCTCATTCAGGCCGCTGACATCACCATGTACCAGGCGAAAGCTGGTGGTAAAGGTCGCTATGCGATGTTCGACCAGAATCGCAACGACAGCGAGGTCGCCGATTTCACGCTGTCCGCGACGATGCTGGCCGCGGTGGCGCGCGGCGAGTTCTATGTTGTGTACCAGCCGCTGGTCGATCTGGGGCACGGCACGCTACGGGGAGTCGAGGCGCTGGTGCGCTGGCGACACCCAACTCTCGGCGTGCTCGGGCCCGAACGTTTCATTCGCCTCGCCGAGGACTCTGGATCGATCGTGCAACTCGGGCATTGGGTGCTAGCCCGGGCGTGTGAGCAAGCCAAAGCCTGGCGCGACGCGTTCGGTGACGCAGCGCCGTTAGTCAGCGTCAACCTCGCGCCCCGGCAGCTGCACGAGGCAAGCCTAGTGACCGACGTCACACAAGTGCTCGCCGACAATGAGCTCGACCCGTCCAGTCTTCAGCTAGAGCTCACCGAGCAGTCCCTGTTGGGCGATGACGCGGGCCCACTCACGATGCTGACGAAGCTGTACGGCATGGGGGTGCGGATAGCCCTTGACGACTTCGGCGACGGTTATTGGAACCTTCCAGATCTGCGCCGGCTACCACTGCGTGAGCTCAAGCTGGCCGGCTCTTTCGCAGCCGGTTTGCAATCCCCCTGCGATAGGGTGGACCAACGGATCGTACGGGCGCTGGTCGATCTGGCGCATGCACTGGATCTGACCGTCACGGCAGAGGGTGTTGAGACTCTCACGCAGTGTGAGCGTTTTCAGGCGGCGGGGTGCGACACGGGTCAGGGGGCATGGTTCGGCCTGCCGCGCGCTCCTGAGCAAATTGATGCCTTACTCCGGGGCGCGGACCCGCTGTGCAATCGGGAAGCACTATGACTGTGGCGCTGTTCGCTCACCGCGCGGCTGACTAATCCTTCTTCTCAGTGCTACCGGGCGCATGACGGGCGCGACGCGGGCTGGGCGCAACCGAACCCCCGCACAGGCGTCTGGTTCATAGCAGGCCGATCAGGCGCGCCATATGGTTACATAACGTTGACGGTTGTTCGCGCTACGTGTTCACTCACACAGTGCGTCCTGACGCGCCAGACAAGGGGAGAGCTCATGAGTCGACGAAGTTTGCTGACCGGTCTGCTGGTCAGCGGGCTGATCGCTGGAGGCACGCTGGCCGCCATGCCGGCGAGTGCGGAACCGGCGCCTGTCCCGCTGTCGCCGTCGCTGGTCGGGCAGCTGCTCTCGGCTTCCTCCGGCCGAATGCCAGTGATGGTGCATGGCGCGACGCTCGCGGACGCCGAACGGGCAGTCGACGCCACCGGGATGCAGCGGGTCAGCACGTTTCGCAAAATCGGGGTGGTAGTCGCGCAGGCGACCAAGCAACAGGTCGAAGCCGCTCGCATCCAGCCCGGCGTGACTTACCTCGAAGGTGACCAGCCCATCGCGGTGCACGCTGCACCCGCAGCCCCCCCGCAAGTCACCACCCGCTCCACATCGTTGGTGGCGACCCGTGGTCTGGAGGCGCGGCAGACCCTGTTCGGCGCGAACGGTGCAGCGTTGGACGGTAGTGGCATCAGCATCGCGGTGATTGATTCCGGCATCGACCCCACCCATCCCGCGTTCGCCGGCGGCAAGGTCGTGCGCGCGTTGAAGAGCACGTGCCTGGACGAGTCCAACACCGACACCAACTGCATCAGGGACATGCCCACCGGGGTCGACACTGACACCCTTTCTCTCGGCGGCCACGGCACCCACGTGTCGAGCATCGCCGCGGGTCGCAGCGTCACCCTCAGCGACGGCACCACGGTCTCCGGTGCCGCGCCCGGCGCCAAGATCGTTTCGTTGTCCACCGGCGCCGCCGTAGTGATCGTCAGTGCGGATTCGTCGTTGAACTGGGTGCTTGAGCACCACGCCAAGCCATGCGGAGACACAGTGTCGGCCGCGCAATGCCCGCCGATCAGAGTGGTCAACAATTCTTATGGTCCGCAGGGCGGGGGCAAGTTCGATGCGAATTCGGCGACCGTCAAACTGCAACGCCAGCTCGTCAAGGAAGGCGTTGTGATGGTGTGGGCCGCGGGCAATGACGGCGGTGACGGCTCGAAGAGCCTCACTAATCCGCCTGCCCAGGATCCGACCGGCGGCATCATCTCGGTGGCCTCCTACAACGACCAAGGCAACGGAACCCGCAGCGGCCCGGTGTCCACCTTCTCGTCGCGCGGTGTGAAGAGCGACCCTTCGACCTGGCCGGACATCTCCGCCCCGGGGCAGAATATCCTCGGTGCCTGCCGCATCTATCTGCCGATCTGTTCCACCGGCCTCAAGCCCCAGAACGGCCCCGGAATTCTCAATGCGGGTAGTTACAACGTGCTTAGCGGCACCTCGATGGCTTCACCGCAAATCGTCGGGATCGTGGCATTGCTTTTCCAAGCCGACCCCACCGCGACCCCCGCCGAGGTCGAGGAAGTGCTGAAGTCGACGGCATTGCGTTACTCGAACGGTGCACCTTACCGGCAGGTGGGCCGGTACCAAACATCTTTCGACAAGGGCACCGGGTTGGTAGATGCGCTGGCTGCCGCAAGAGCACTGGGGGCGCGCGAACACTAATCTCTCGCCACGCAGGCCGGCCGGGGTGCGTCCCAGCTTTTCCGGCGCGACACACGCCGGACCGCTGGCGCACCAGCGGCCACCAAGGCACAATGAGTAACGGTGCTTTCCAGTTGATCTCGAGGACGTAGGGGAAGACGCTCCTCGTCGATCAGCGGAGGTACCACATGAGCACCAGTGGCACGATCTACGTCCACTCGTCGCCGTCTGCGGTATGTCCGCACGTCGAGTGGGCGATAGCGGGCGTCCTGCAGACCAGGGCGGACCTACAGTGGACCGCGCAAGCCGCGGCTCCAGGACAGCTGCGCGCCGAATGCGAGTGGTCCGGTGATCCGGGCACCGCCGCTGCGGTGGCCAGTGCGCTGCGGGCGTGGCCAATGCTGCGTTTTGAGGTCACCGAGCACCCTAGTTCTGGGGTGGATGGAGAACGGTTCTGTTTCGTACCCGGGCTCGGATTGTGGCGGGCCAGCACCAGCGCCAACGGTGACATCATGGTCGGCGAGGATCAGTTACGGGCCTTGGCCGGCACTGCCCGGGACGCGGAATCCTTCGCCCACCAGATTGCTCAGCTCCTCGGCGCAACCTGGGACGACGCCCTGGAACCTTTCCGCCGCGCCGCCGATGGCGCCCCGGTGACCTGGCTGCATCGCGTGGGCTGACGGGCGACTGGGGGACGCTGCAAGCGTAGTCTGCCCCAGTGGCGCAGCACGTCGCCCGACGCGGGTGGGTCCTCCTCGGAGTGATCATCGTTGTGCTGGCCGGTGCGGTGGGTGCCGGGATGATCCTGCGCGGCCTGCCGCCCGCCGCTGGATCGGTTGGTATCGCTACGAGCGGTGCCTCGGGCGGGGTCTCAGTCGGCAACGGGGCGGCGCCGAAAGGCCCCGAGCCTGGGCCGGCCGCTGTCGTGCTCGTCGAGGATGCCGCAGTGCATCCGGACGCAGACCGGATCCGAAAGGTGTTGCAGAGGTACTTCGACGCCATCAACGGAGGCGACTACCCGCTGTGGCGTAGCGCGGTCATCCCGCAGTTGGCGCGTGACGTCGGTGAGAGCGCCTGGCACGGTCAGTACCGGTCCACGCTGATTGGCACCATCGTGGTGCACCGGCTCGAGCCCCGACCCGGTGGTGGGCTGGTCGCGCTGACGTCGTTCACCAGCCTGCAGAACCCCGCGGATGCACCACCCGACCTGCCGGTGAGGTGCCTGCGTTGGTGGGTGTCCTACCCGCTGATCGGCGAAGGCGACCAACTACGGATGGGTCCGACCGGGCCGAGCGACAACCTGCGCGCGGCCTGCTGAGTGTGCGTTTTCGCGACTACAGCGGGATGTTGCCGTGCGCGCCGCGGCCGGCAGGTGCCGCGGCGAGTGCTTCGGCCAGGCGTCGCCGGGTTTGCGCTGGCTTGATCACCTCGTCCACCACTCCAATCGCCACAGCTCGGTCCACCCCACCTGCGATCTGTTCATGGTGCTCAGCGAGTTTGCCGTGCAACGCCTCACGCTCGTCCTCCGCCGCGGCGGCTAATGCCTTGCGGTGCAGGATGCCCACCGCGGCCTTGGCACCCATCACGGCGACCTCGGCGTCGGGCCAGGCGAAGACCTGAGTGGCACCCAGCGACCGGGAATTCATCGCGATGTAGGCACCGCCGAAGGCCTTGCGAGTCACCAGGGTGACCCGGGGCACGACTGCTTCGGCGAAGGCATGCAGCAACTTCGCGCCGCGACGCACCACGCCGTCCCATTCCTGACCGACGCCGGGTAGGTACCCGGGCACGTCGACCATGACGAGCATCGGCACTCCGAACGCGTCACACATCCGCACGAAGCGCGATGCCTTCTCCGCCGAAGCCGAGTCCAGGCACCCCCCGAGCCGCAGCGGATTGTTCGCGATCACTCCGATGGTCCGCCCGGCGAACCTGCCCAATCCCACGACGATGTTGGGTGCCCATTTGGGCTGCAACTCAGCGAACCCGCCAGCCGCACTGTGCTGGTCAGGATCGTCGAGCATGGCATGCAGCAGCGGGTGGACGTCGTACGCGCGTTGCCGCTGCGGTGGCAGGTACTCCGAAAGGTCGGCGTCTTCGCCCATGGAGTGCAGATCGAACATCCCCGGGCGGGCGAACAGGCCGGCGATATGACGGGCCCGGAGCAATGCGTCAGGCTCGGACTCGGCGACTATGTGGGCCAAGCCGGATTTCTTGCCGTGGGCGCTGGGGCCGCCCAGCGCCTCCATGTCGATCTGCTCGCCGGTGACGCTGCGGACCACGTCCGGACCGGTGACGAACACCCGCCCCTCCGGCGCCATGATAACGACGTCGGTGAGCGCGGGACCATAAGCGGCTCCACCCGCGGCGGCGCCGAGAACCACGGAGATCTGCGGCACCCGCCCCGACGCGCGCACCATGGCGGCGAACACCTGACCGACGGCGTCGAGAGCTTCCACACCCTCGGCCAATCGCGCCCCACCGGAGTGCCACAACCCGATCACCGGTGTCCGCTCCCGGATCGCAGTGTCGATGGCTTCCACGATGTGCCGGCAGCCCTCCGACCCCATCGCCCCGCCCGACATCGTGGCGTCGGTGCAGTACGCGACTACCTTGGCCCCGTCGATGCGGCCGCGGGCGGCAAACGCTCCGCTGGTGTCGCGGGGGCGCAGCGATACGATGGTGCCCGGGTCGAGCAGGCACGTCAGGCGCACTTCCGGGTCGCGCGGATCAGCAGCTCTGCCAGTGCTGGGCCGGTCATCTGTGGGCTGGACACCATTGCTTGGCTGGGCATCTGTGCGGGCACGATGAGCCAGAGCTGTCATCCGTGGTCTCCTCAAGAGCGAGTGTCTTACCCGCCGCCGGTCAAGCCGAGGTGAAGACGAGCGCGACATTGTGCCCGCCGAATCCGAACGAGTCGTTGACGGCGGCGTGCAGCTCCACCTCGCGGGCCGAGCCGGTGACGACGTCGAGCTGTACCCCCGGATCGAGGTTCTCCAAATTCAGCGTCGGAGGCACGACACCGTCGCGCACCGCCAGCACGCAAGCCAGACCCTCGACCGCGCCAGCGGCACCGAGTAGGTGGCCCAGGGCGCCTTTTGGTGCGGTGACGACTGCCTGGTCGCCGACTGCGGTCCGAATCGCGGCCGCCTCCGCGACATCGCCGACCGGAGTGGCAGTGGCGTGTGCATTGACGTGCCCGATGTCGGATTTGGCCAGGCCTGCGGTACGCAGCGCGGTCGAGATCGCCCGGCCGGCTCCAATGCCTTCCGGCTCGGGGGCGGTGATGTGGTGGCCATCGGAGCTGGTGCCCACCCCAGCCAACCGACCGTGCCGCGTGGCGCCCCGAGCCGCCGCGAACTCCGCCCGTTCGAGCACCATCACCCCGGCGCCCTCGCCGAGCACGAACCCGTCCCGGGCGATATCGAACGGGCGGGAGGCTCGTTCGGGCTCGTCATTGCGGGTGCTCATGGCTCGCATCTGGGCGAACCCGGCCAGCGTGATGGGGATGATGCACGCCTCGGCCCCGCCGGCCACGACCACGTCAACCTCCCCGGCCCGCAGCATCCGCCACGCGATGGCCAGCGCCTCCGCACCTGACGCGCAGGCGGCGACCGGGGCGTGCACCCCCCCGCGAGCGCCCAGATCCAGCCCGACATGCGCGGCGGGTCCGTTGGGCATCAGCATCGGGATGGTCAGCGGCGAGACCTTGCGCATCCCCGCGTTCTCAAGCAGGTCATCCTGTCCGAGCAAGGTCAACGCGCCGCCGATTCCGGTACCGATCACCACAGCCAGCCGCTCCGGCTCCACCTCCGGCGCGCCGGCGTGCCGCCAGGCTTCTCGCGCAGCGATCACGGCCACCTGCTCACAACGGTCCCAACGGCGGGCCTGCACCCGCGGGAGCGCATCGGCCGGATCGACCGCAAGCTTCGCTGCGATCCGCACGGGTAGGTCGAAGCGCTCAACCCAGTCTTCGGTCAGAGCGACGACTCCACTTTTGCCGGCGCGCAATGCATCCCAGGTCGATGCGACATCCCCACCGAGCGGGGTGGTCGCCCCGAGCCCAGTGATGACGACCTCAGTCATCATTCGGTGCCTCCGCCCAGATCAATCCGCTCAGATGAGTCCACGCGGATGAGTACCTCGACCTCACGTGGTTTTGGCGACGTAGTCCACCGCGTCACCCACAGTCTTGAGGTTGGCCAGCACATCATCTGGCACCTTGACGCCAAACCGATCCTCGACCTGCACGGCGATTTCCACCATGGATAGCGAGTCGATGTCCAGCTCGTCCACGAAGGACTTCTCCGGAGTGATCTCGCTGGTCTCGACGCCCGCCACCTCGTTCACAATCTCGGCGAGGCCACGAAGGATCTCCTCGTTCGTCACTTGCATGTGTCCCTTCTGTCGATCACCGGTGATCGGGACCATTGGCCCCGTACTGCGACGTATCGTCCCGCTGCGGAGCGCGGGTCAGACGGCACCCTGCACGGCAGGGTCGTTCACGGTAGAACCACCGCCTGACCCGCATACGACAGCCCAGCGCCGAATCCGACCAGCAGAGCGAGATCTCCCGAACGGACTCGCCCCTCGGCACGCATGTGGTCCAGCGCGAGTGGGATCGACGCCGAAGATGTGTTGCCCGAGTGGACGATATCGTCGGCCACCACCATGTCCTCGCGGGCTCCGGCGGCCCGCATGCGCTTGGCGATAGCTTCAACGATGCGCAGGTTGGCCTGATGCGGTACCAGCACGTCGACGTCCGCCGGACTGACTCCGGCCAACTCGAGTGCCCGTAGCGCCACCGGCGCGATCTGGGTGATCGCCCATCGGTACACCTCCTGGCCCTCTTGGCGGATGAAGGAATTGCGGTCTGCTACGACGATGGTCTCGACCAGGTCCCCGGCGCTGCCTGCGGCAATCGGACCGATCCCGGGCCGCTCGTCGTGGTCAGCCGGGCCGACCACCGCCGCGCCCGCGCCGTCGGCGAAGATGATGCAGGTGGAGCGATCCATGGGGTCCACCCAATCGGAAAGCTTCTCCGAACCGATCACCAGCACGTGCCGCGCGGACCCGGCGCGGATCATGTCCGATGCGGTTCCCAACCCGTAGCAGAAGCCAGCGCAGGCGGCGTTGATGTCGAAGGCGGGAGCGGCACGCACCCCGATCCGGTCTGCGGTCTGCGCGGCGGCGTTAGGAATGTAGCTGGGCATCGTGCAGGTTGCGACCAGGACTGCGTCAATCTCGCCGGGGGCCAGTCCGGCGTCAGCGAGGGCCTTGGAACCTGCATCGACTGCCATGTCCACGACTGACTGATCGTTGCCGGCGAAGCGCCGTTCGACGATGCCCACCCGGGCTCGGATCCATTCGTCGTTGGTATCGACCCCGCGTGCGGCGATGTCGGCATTGGTCACAATCTGCTCGGGCTGTCTGCTGCCCAATCCGAGGATGCGCGCACCAGCGGTCGGGCTGAGCTGCCGGAGGGGGGGTCTCACACCAATGTTCCTGATAGGTCGGCTCCTGAGTGATCGGGTCCGCCGCGGGCGGCCCCGAACTGATCACGGATCAGCCCGGCGACCTTGTCGAGGTCTTCGGGAGTTTTCAGCACCAGGGTGGCAGTGCCCCTCATGTCTCGTTTCACCAAGCCGGACAGTGTGCCGGCGGGCGGAAGTTCGACCGTTGCGGTGACGGCCAAGGCGCCCAGTGTTGCCATACAGGAATCCCAGCGAACCGGTCTGGTCACCTGCGTGACCAGCCGGTGCAGCATCTCGGTGCCATCGTCGACCACCTCACCGTCGGCGTTGGACAGCAACGGGCGCGCTGGCTGCTTGGCGGTGAGCTGGGTGGCGTACCGGGCCAACGCGTGCTGGGCCGGTGCCATGAAGGGGGTGTGGAACGCCCCCGCAACGGGCAACGGCATCACCCGTGTCCGGGCCGGCCTGTGTGCCGCCAGCGTCGCCAGCGCATCGAGGCGGCCGGCGACGACGATCTGGCCGGCGCCGTTGTAGTTGGCCGGCTCCAATCCCAACTCGGCCAGCACCGCCATAACGTCATCGGGATCGCCCCCGAGTACCGCGGACATTCCGGTCGGCTCCAGAGCACATGCCCCGGCCATTTCCTGGCCCCTGACGGCTGCGAACCCAACCGCCTCCTCTGCGGTGAGGACCCCGGCCACGGCTGCTGCGGTGAGTTCACCGACCGAGTGTCCGACGACCGGGGCATCGGTCGGCAGGTCCATCCGTAGCGCCAACTCCGCCGCGGCCAACAATGACAGCGCGACGACCAGCGGCTGGGTCACCGCAGTGTCTTTGATTTCGTCGGCAGTCGCTGTGGTGCCCAGCCGTCGCAGATCCAGCCCGACGATCTCTGACCACGCCGCGATCCGCTGCTGCGCGCCCCGCAGCGCCAGCCATGGCGCCAGCATGCCAGGGGACTGGGCACCCTGTCCGGGTGCGAGCAGCGAAATCATTCCGCTTACTGAACACCCTGCCTGGCAGCGGCCGTGATGCTGTGCGTCACGAAGTCCACCGACACATTCTTGTGGATTACCTACAAAGCTTCGTCACCACAAGCCGCGGGATCGGGCCAGCCGACCGACCGCCATGCCCACTCGCAGCACTAGCCCATCTCGCGGGTCACCGGGTACCCGCCCGGTGATGTCGGCGATCCGGCGCAACCGGTAGCGAACTGTGTTGGGGTGCACGAACAACCGCCGGGCGCAAGCCTCCAGTACTCCGCCAGCGTCGAAGTAAGCATCGAGCGTCTCGACCAGTCCACCGCTGGCCGCCGCCAGCGGGCGCATCACCTCGTCTACCAGCAGCCGCTCCGCCTCCGGGTCTCCGGCCAGCGCGCGCTCGGGAAGTAACTCGGCGGCCGGCACCGGGCGCGGTGCTGTGGGCCAGGCCGCCACGGCGCGCAGCCCGGATAACGCGTCGGCGGCGCTGCGGTGTGCCTCGGCCAGCGACGGGACCGTCGGCCCGACGACCACCGGACCTGCGCCGAAGGCCTCGATCATCCATTGTGGGTTTTCCGGTGAATCGGGGCGGCCGCTGACTACCAACACCAGGCGGGATCCCTGTACCCCGACGAGCATCCCGCGCCCGGTACGGATGGCGCTACCGCGAATGTCGGCGAGCAGCTCCGGCGGTTCCTCCGGAGGTGGATTGCCGACCAGCACTGTCGCCGGAGCCGCGGGTTCCAAACCCAGTGCCGCTGCGCGGGACAGCAGCGACTCCTCGCCATCCCCGCGCATGATGCCGTCCACCACCAGCGCTTCCAGCCGGGCGTCCCAGGCGCCCCGGGCCTCGGCGGCGCCGGCGTAGGTGCTGGCTGCGGCGAAGGCGACCTCTCGGCTGTATCGCAACGAGGCCTCGGTGAGCACGGTGCGTTCGGCATCGTCGGCGGCGAGTTCGGGCAGCTGCTGCTCGAACACCAGGGCAGCGACCCTGACCAGCTCAACGGTTTGGCGCAGGCTGACCCAATGCGTCAGATCTCGTGGCGCGGTGCGAAAAGCGTCGATCGTGAGCTTGATCGAGTGCTGCGGATCTTTGAGCCACTCGACGAAGTTCGCCACGCTGGCTTGGGTGACCAGCAGCACCCCGGCCCGCTGGTCGGCCGATAGCCTGCGGAACCAGGGATAACGCTGCTCCATCTCGGCCACGCTGGCCGTGGCTAGTCCGCCAGAGGCCCGTGCCAGGCTGCGCAGCGTGCTGGCGGACAGCGGGTGGGAGTCCGCCTCGATGGTCATGGCGTCAGCATCGCACGGCAGCCCCAACGGCTTTGCGCGATAGTGTTTGTCACAAGTCGTTGAGACAGATCGTGGGGATTGTCGTGGAGATACAGTCGAGGAGAGATGATGGTCAGCGCGCCACCTAAGCTCATACCCCGGGTCGATGTGCGCCGGGCGGGAGACCGCAAGCACACTGAGCTCGAATGGCTGAGTTCCCGGCACAGCTTTTCTTTCGGGCGCCACTTCGATCCGGCCAACATTCACTTCGGCCTGCTGCTGGTGAGCAACGATGATGTCGTGAAGCCTGGGATGGGATTCGAAACTCACCCGCACCGCGATATGGAGATCGTCACCTGGGTGCTGGAGGGTTCCCTGGTCCACGAGGACTCCAAGGGCAACCTCGGAGTGATCTACCCGGGACTGGCCCAACGGATGAGCGCCGGCACCGGGATCAAGCACTCCGAGAAGAACGACTCGTGGCG
>JAODNG010000468.1 GCA_025465385.1 Pseudonocardiales bacterium | reverse complement strand
CGACAAGGTCAAAGTCGACACCCGGGACGGCCGCTACCTCGGCCGCGTCAGTAGCTGACGTGGGCGCCCGCAGCAAAGCCCGCAAACGCGCTGTCGACATCCTCTTTGAGTCCGACTTGCGCGGGATGGACCCGATGGCGCTGCTCGCCGAGCGGGTGGGAGCGCCGGAGCTGGCACCGGTCAACGATTACACGATCGCGTTGGTACAGGGTGTGGTGGAACACGCTGACGACATCGATCGGTTGCTCGCCGAGCAAGCCCATGGTTGGGTCCTGGCCCGGATGCCCGCAGTCGATCGGGCGGTGCTCCGTCTCGGCGTGTTCGAATTATTGTTCTCTGTTGAGGTCGACGATGCAGTTGCCATCGACGAGGCGATCGAGCTGGCCAAGTTGCTGTCCACCGATGACTCGCCACGCTTCGTCAACGGAGTGCTCGGCGCCCTAGCCGCGCTACCGCGCGGCTTGTAAGCGGCGATCAGCCCTCAGTCAGGCCTCTTCTTTGTCCTTCACCGGGCGCGCCTCGGGAGGCAGCACTCCCCAGCCGATCAGCTGTTCGGTGAGATCGCCCGGCGACATGTCGTAAATGATCGCCAGTGAGCGTAGGTCTTCGGTGCGGATGGACAGCACTTTGCCGTTGTAATCGCCGCGCTGGCTTTGGATCGTCGCGGCATAGCGGGCCAGCGGACCCACCTTGTCGACTGGTAGCTGCTGTAGGCGCTCCAGATTGATGACGATCTTGGTGGCTGGCTCGCTACCGGAAGGTACTCGGCCCTCAGGCAGCAGCTCGGGTACGGGGACACCGTAAAAGTCCGCCAGCTCGGCGAGCTTCTGCACCGTGACCGCTCGGTCGCCGCGCTCGTAGGAGCCGACCACCACAGCTTTCCAACGGCCCGCCGACTTCTGCTCGACACCGTGCAGCGACAGACCCTGCTGCTGTCGGATGCCGCGCAGCTTAGACCCTAATGCCTTGGCGTAGTCGCCCATCTGGCCCCTTCTCCTTCTTCAGACCCCGACCAGCCAACGCCTTGGGGTGCCACGCGAAAATCTAGATGATACGGAGAGTAATGCTGCGCTGCGTAACCCCGCAGGTCAAGCCATTGGGGGTCGAAGACCGCGCAGAGTTACGCACACCACCCAGACGGGGCAGCGGTAGAGCCGCGGCAGCTTCTGACAATCTCGGTGATAATCTCCGTCTGGGTCCGGCGCCGGTCCGGCACCTGACGTCCTTTAAGGCCCGTCCAGCGAGGCGGGGAAGGAGGTCCACCGTGTCGTCCCCGTCCGGGACGGGCGCGGTGGGCGAGGCAGGGCCACCGCGGCAGCGTGAGCTGCTGTCGGCGGCCGATGTCACGCGCATCGTCGCCCGGATGGCTCATCAGATCATCGAACGCACCGCCCCCGAGCCGGTGGTGCTGGTCGGTATCCCTACTCGCGGCGTCCCGCTGGCGCATCGGCTGGCGGACCGGATCCGGGAATTCGGCGGTTCCTCGCCGCGCTTGGGAACCCTGGACATCACCCTTTACCGGGACGACCTTCGGCGGCGCCCGACCCGGGCGCTGCAGACTACTGAGCTGCCCGCTGATGGGCTCGACGATGTGCTCGTCGTCCTGGTTGACGACGTGCTCTACTCCGGACGGACCGTTGCTGCCGCGTTGGACGCGCTGCGTGAGTATGGCCGACCCCGGGCAGTGCAACTCGCCGTGTTGGTCGACCGCGGCCATCGTGAACTGCCGCTTCGTGCTGACTATGTGGGCAAGAACCTGCCGACTTCTCGAGACGAGGAGGTCGGTGTGCTACTCGTCGAGACCGACGGCACCGATGCCGTCGTGATCCGTCGGAGTCAGCGGTGAGACATCTGTTGAGCGCTGCTGATCTACCGCGAGAGGCCGCCACCGCGTTGCTCGACACCGCCGAGGCGCTCAAACGCTCGTTGCTGGGTCGGGAGGTGCGCAAGTTACCTACGTTGCGGGGGCGCACGGTGGTCACGTTGTTCTACGAGCAGTCCACCCGTACCCGCGCGTCCTTCGAAATCGCCGGCAAGTGGATGAGCGCCGATGTCGTCAACATCTCGGCCGGTGACTCATCGGTGGGCAAAGGTGAGTCCCTGCGCGATACCGCGTTCACGCTCGCGGCGATGGGCGCGGACTGCGTGGTGATCCGCCACCCGGCCTCTGGTGCGGCTCATCGCCTAGCCGACTGGGTACCCACGCATGTGATCAACGCTGGGGACGGCAGCCACCAGCATCCGACCCAAGCACTGTTAGATGCGGCTACCCTACGTGACCGATTGGGCACCCTGAATGGGCGGACCGTCACCATCGTAGGCGACGTGCTGCACAGCAGGGTCGCCCGCTCGAACATTGACCTTTTGATCACGCTGGGTGCCCGTGTCCGGCTCGTCGCTCCACCCACTCTGCTCCCGTGCGGAGTCGAGAACTGGGGTTTACGGGAACCGCGCGGCTGGCCAGTCACAGTCGGGCATGACCTCGATGCCGCGTTATCCGGTACCGATGCGGTGATGATGCTGCGGGTGCAGGCCGAACGAATGCGCGGCCAGTTCTTTCCCTCTGCCCGGGAGTACTCGATCAACTATGGGCTCACCGAGGCGCGTCTGGCGTTGTTGCCCGAGCACGCTGTGGTGCTTCATCCAGGGCCGATGCTGCGGGGCATGGAAATCGCGCACTCGGTTGCCGACTCCCCCCGCGCCGCGATCACCGAACAGGTGCGTAACGGAGTGCACGTGCGGATGGCTGTGCTTTACCACCTGCTCGCCGCCCAAGAGGAACAGGCATGACCCGACCCCTGCTGTTGCGTGGGATCCGGCCCTATGGCGCGGGCGACCCGATCGACTTGCTGGTCCGCGGGGGAGTGATCGCTGAGCTGGGCGCCCAACTGGACGGAGCCGGCGCCGAGCACTTCGACGGCGGGGGCCTGGTTGCGCTGCCCGGCCTGGTCGACCTGCACTCGCACCTGCGCGAACCCGGTCGGGAGGACGCAGAGACGATCGCCACCGGCTCGGCCGCCGCGGCGCTGGGTGGCTACACCGCGGTGTTCGCGATGGCCAACACCGATCCGGTGGCCGACACCGCGGTGGTCGTCGAGCACGTGTACCGGCGCGGCCGTGATGTCGGGCTCGTCGATGTGCATCCGGTCGGCGCGGTCACCGCCGGCCTGCGCGGTGAGCGGCTCGCTGACCTAGGCGCCATGGCCGCGTCCGCAGCGGCGGTGCGGATGTTCTCCGACGACGGCTTGTGCGTGCACGACTCACTGCTGATGCGCCGGGCCCTGGAGTACGTCCGAGGGCTCGGCGGGGTGATTGCCCAGCACGCCGAGGATCCTCGACTCACCGCCGGCGCTCAGGCCCATGAGGGAGAAGTTGCCGCCCGGTTGGGGCTGGCCGGCTGGCCGGCCGCTGCGGAGGAGTCGATCGTGGCGCGGGACTGCCTGCTCGCCCGGGACGCCGCGGCGGCGTTGCATGTCTGCCATGTGTCCACCGCAGGCACGGTGGAAGTGCTGCGGTGGGCCAAGCAACGTGGAATTCGGGTGTCTGCCGAAGTCACCCCGCACCACTTATTGCTCACCGATGAGCGCCTGGCCGGCTACGACCCGGTCAACAAGGTCAACCCACCGCTACGTACCGCTGCTGACACCGCGGCGCTGCGCGCCGCGCTGGCCGACGGGATCGTGGATTGCGTGGCGACCGACCATGCCCCGCACGCCGGCCAGGACAAGGACTGCGAGTGGTCGGCGGCCCGGCCCGGGATGCTGGGACTGCAGACGGCCCTGTCAGTGGTGGTGGCCACCATGGTGCGCCCCGGCCTGCTGGACTGGCGGGGAGTGGCCCGCGTGATGAGCGAGCGCCCGGCCCGCATCGGTGCGGCGACTGACCAGGGTCGTCCCATCGCAGTCGGGGAGCCGGCGACATTGATCCTGGTCGACCCAGACGCCACCTGGACGGTGCACGGGGCGCAGCTGGCCAGTCTCGCCGATAACACTCCCTTTGAGGGGATGGAGCTGCCAGGCCGGGTGCTGGTCACCATGCTGCGCGGCGCGATCACCGCTGAGGACGGGAAGGTGCTGTGTTGACCAAAACAACAGCGGTGACCAAAACAACAGCGGTGACCAGAACAACGGCGGTGGAGCGCGGGCTGGCGCTGCTGGTGCTGGAGGACGGCACTATCGTGCGTGGCGAAACCTACGGCGCGGTGGGTCAGACGCTGGGTGAAGCGGTGTTCGCCACCGGCATGACCGGGTACCAGGAGACCCTCACCGACCCGTCCTACCGCCGGCAGATCGTGGTGCAGACCGCGCCGCACATCGGCAACACCGGCTGGAACGACCAGGACGACGAGTCGCGCCGGATCTGGGTCGCCGGCTACGTGGTGCGCGACCCGGCGCGGCTACCGTCCAGCTGGCGCTCGCTGCGACCGCTAGGCGAAGAGCTGTCGGCCCAAGGTGTCGTGGGGATCTCCGGCGTGGACACCCGCGCCTTGACCCGCCGGCTTCGCGAGCACGGCTCGATGCGAGCCGGCATCTTCTCTGGTGACGCCCTGGCGGACCCGACCCAGCTGCTGGCCCGGGTGCTGGCCAGCCCCTCGATGGCCGGTGCCGACCTGCTCGGCGAAGTCACCACAAGTACCGCCTACACCGTCCCCGCCAGCCGCATTCAGCGGCGGTTCCGCGTGGTGGCGCTGGATTTGGGGATCAAGTTCAATACTCCGCGGATGCTGGCCGCGTTAGGGATCGAGACGCATGTCCTGCCGGCCACAGCCACCCTGGAGCAAATATTAGAGCTATCTCCCGACGGGGTGTTCCTGTCCAATGGGCCGGGTGAT
Organism: Pseudonocardiales bacterium; assembly: GCA_025465385.1. Classification (GTDB taxonomy): domain Bacteria; phylum Actinomycetota; class Actinomycetes; order Mycobacteriales; family Pseudonocardiaceae. Next base: position 12,177 of record JAODNG010000468.1, on the reverse strand, counting down.
CCGGCCACCGCGCACCACGCAGTCGCGCTGACCCGCGCAGTGCTGGAGCGACGGCTGCCGCTGTTCGGGATCTGCTTCGGCAACCAGATTCTCGGCCGGGCGCTGGGTCGGGGAACCTACAAGATGCGCTACGGGCACCGCGGGATCAACGTCCCGGTTGTCGAGCACGCCACTGGGCGGGTGGCGATCACCTCGCAGAACCACGGTTTCGCAGTGGTGGGGGAGCCGGGCGAGCGCTTCGAGTCCGACTTCGGCACCGCGGTAGTCAGCCACTCCTGCCCCAATGACAACACCGTAGAAGGCCTCACCTGCCTGGAGATCCCAGCCTTCAGCGTCCAATACCACCCCGAAGCAGCCGCCGGCCCACACGACGCCGCATACCTCTTCGACCGCTTCTACCAGCTCATGGCCCACCCCGACGGCGTTTCGGCTCCGAATGGCGGTCCGCCGAGGGTGGAAAACGACGGTTCGGCTCCGAATAGCGCTCGAGGGGGGAAGTAGTGGGCAGGAGAGCTGATATTCGGCATGTATTAGTGGTGGGGTCTGGGCCGATAGTGATCGGGCAGGGCTGCGAGTTCGACTACTCAGGTACGCAAGCTTGCCGGGTGTTGCGGGAGGAGGGCCTGCGGGTCAGCCTGGTGAACTCGAACCCAGCGACGATCATGACTGACCCGGAGTTCGCCGATGCGACCTACATAGAGCCGATCACCCCGGAGTTCGTCGAGAAGGTGATCGCCGCCGAGCGTCCGGACGCCTTGCTGGCCACCCTGGGCGGGCAGACCGCGCTGAACACTGCCGTCGCGCTGCACGAGCGTGGCGTCCTGGCGCGTTACGGCGTGGAGTTGATCGGCGCTGACATCGAGGCCATCCAGCGCGGTGAGGACCGGCTGAAGTTCAAGGACGTGGTGCACGCGGTGGGCGCCGAAGTGCCGCGCAGCGCCGTCTGCGGCTCGCTGGAGCAGATCCGCGAGGCCGCCGGCGAGCTCGGCCTGCCAGTAGTGATCCGGCCGTCGTACACCATGGGTGGGCTCGGCTCGGGGATGGCGCACACCCCGGCCGAGCTCGAGCGGCTCGCTACTTCGGGCCTAGCCGAAAGCCCAGTGCACCAGGTGCTCATCGAGGAGAGCGTGCTGGGCTGGAAAGAATACGAGCTTGAGCTGATGCGAGACCACCGGGACAACGTGGTGGTGGTGTGTTCTATCGAGAACATCGACCCGATGGGTGTGCACACCGGAGACTCGGTCACCGTCGCCCCGGCGATGACGCTCACCGACCGTGAGTACCAGCACATGCGTGACGTGGGCATCGCGGTGCTCCGTGAGGTCGGGGTGGACACCGGCGGCTGCAACATCCAGTTCGCGGTGCATCCCAGCACCGGCCGTCTGGTCGTGATCGAGATGAATCCTCGAGTGTCTCGTTCGTCCGCGTTGGCGTCCAAGGCCACCGGCTTTCCCATTGCCAAGATCGCGGCGAAACTAGCGATCGGATACACCTTGGATGAGATCACCAACGACATCACCGGTGAGACCCCCGCCAGCTTCGAACCCACCCTGGACTATGTGGTGGTCAAGGTGCCCCGGTTCGCCTTCGAGAAGTTCCCCGGCGCGGACCCCACGCTGACCACCACGATGAAGTCGGTGGGCGAGGGGATGGCGCTGGGCCGCTCGTTCCCCGAGGCGCTGGGCAAGGCGCTGCGCTCGATGGAGACGTCCGCCGCCGGATTCTGGACCAGACCCGATCCACCTGACGCCACTGTGGCGTCAGAGCTGGCGGCGCTGCAAGTGCCGCATGACGGCCGGCTTTACGCCGCTGAGCGGGCCCTGCGGCTGGGCGCGACGGTTACTGAGGTCGCAGCCGCTTCGGGTATCGATCCGTGGTTCATCGACCAGATCGCCGGCCTGGTGGAGCTGCACGCTGAGCTGGTGGCTGCTCGGGAACTGGACGAGCCGCTGCTGCGCCGGGCCAAGCGCGCCGGCATCTCCGACCGCCAACTCGCTGCCGTACGCGCCGAGTTCACCGAGCCGCAGGTCGCTGCGCTGCGGCATCGGCTGGGCGTCCGGCCGGTCTACAAGACCGTGGATACCTGCGCTGCCGAGTTCGCCGCGCGCACCCCGTACCACTACTCAGCCTACGAGAGCGACCCTGAGGCCGAGACTGAGGTCAGCGAGCAGCGGGAACGGCCTAAGGTGATCATCTTGGGTTCCGGGCCGAACCGGATCGGCCAGGGCATCGAGTTCGACTATTCGTGCGTGCACGCCGCGATGGCACTGCGCGCTGCCCCTGATAACGAGGGCCGCGGCTACGAGACCGTGATGATCAACTGCAATCCGGAGACGGTGTCGACCGACTACGACACCGCAGACCGGCTCTACTTCGAGCCGCTGACCTTCGAAGACGTCATGGAGGTGGTGCACGCCGAGCGCATCTCGGGCACCGTGGCCGGCGTGATTGTGCAGCTGGGCGGGCAGACCCCGCTGGGTCTCGCGCAGCGGCTTGCCGACGCGGGTGTCCCGGTGGTCGGTACGTCGCCAGCGGCTATTCATCTGGCCGAGGATCGTGGATCGTTCGGCGCGGTGCTGGAGCGTGCCGGATTGCCCGCCCCGTCCTTCGGCACCGCCACGTCGTTCGCGGAGGCGCGCAAGATCGCCGACGAGATTGGCTACCCCGTGTTGGTCCGGCCCTCCTACGTGCTCGGCGGACGCGGCATGGAGATCGTCTACGACGAGCAGACCCTCGCCGGCTACATCGCCAGGGCCACCGAGATCACTCCTGAGCACCCGGTCTTGGTAGACCGCTTCCTCGATGACGCCATCGAGATCGACGTCGACGCGCTGTGCGACGGCGCCGAGGTCTATCTCGGTGGGATCATGGAACACATCGAGGAGGCCGGGGTCCACTCCGGGGACTCCGCCTGCGCGCTGCCGCCGATCACGCTCGGAGAATCAGACTTGGCTGCGGTGCGCACCTCGACCGAGGCGATTGCCCGCGAGATCGGCGTGCTCGGTCTGCTCAACGTGCAGTACGCGCTGAAAGACGACGTGCTCTACGTGCTCGAGGCTAACCCGCGAGCCAGCCGTACCGCACCGTTCGTGTCGAAGGCCACCGCGGTACCGCTGGCCAAGGCGGCCGCGCGGATCATGCTCGGCGCCAGCATCGCGCAACTGCGAGCTGAGGGCTTGCTCATGGCGCATGGCGACGGTGGTGACCTGCCTGCCGATGCGCCGGTGGCGGTCAAGGAGGCCGTGCTGCCCTTCCACCGGTTCCGCACCCCGGAGGGCCAGGGGGTGGACTCGTTGCTCGGACCCGAGATGAAGTCCACCGGCGAGGTCATGGGCATCGACGTCGCGTTCGGTCAGGCCTTTGCCAAGTCGCAGGCCGCGGCTTACGGCTCGCTGCCGACGTCAGGGCGGGTGTTCGTGTCAGTGGCCAACCGGGACAAGCGGGCCATGGTGTTCCCGGCCGCGCGCCTGGCAGATCTCGGTTTTGAAGTTCTCGCTACCCGGGGAACCGCGAACACGCTGCGCCGCAACGGCATCCCCTGCACTGTCGTGCGCAAGCACTTCGAAGGACCGGACAACATCGTTGACCTGATCAACGCCGGGCAAGTCCATATGATTATCAACACCCCGTACGGCAACCCCGGTCCTCGGGTGGACGGGTACGAGATTCGCACCGCGGCGGTATCTCGGTCCGTCCCGTGCATCACCACGATGCAGGGTGCCGCCGCAGCCGTCCAAGGCATCGAAGCTCTCATCCGCGGCGACATCACCGTCCGCCCCCTCCAGTCCCTGCACGCCGCCCTCCGCGCCGGCCCCACCCCCACCCCTACCCACCCGCATTCAGCGGGCTCAGCGGAGTTCTCCAGTGCCGAATAACAACGCTGAGCCCGTTGAATGCGGGTTCGGAGCGCGGTTGAGCGCGGCGGTGGCAGCTCGGGGACCGCTGTGTGCGGGGATCGATCCGCATCCGGCGCTGCTGCGGGAGTGGGGATTGAGTGACGACGTGGTGGGGCTTGAAAGGTTCGCGCTCGGCGCGGTCGAGGCGCTAGCGCCGGAGCTGGCCCTGATCAAGCCGCAGTCGGCCTTTTTCGAGCGGCACGGAGCACGAGGTATTGCGGTGTTGGAGCGGGTGCTGCTGGCGGCCCGGGACGCCGGCGCGCTGGTGTTGCTCGACGTCAAGCGTGGTGACATCGGCACCACCATGGCGGCGTATGCCGCCGCCTACCTCAGCGACGGCGCGCCGCTGGCGGCCGACGCGATCACCGTGTCGCCCTACCTTGGCATCGGCGCGCTGGATCCGGCCTTCGAGCTCGCCGGTCGGACCGGCCGCGGAGTCTTCGTGCTGGCACTGACCTCCAACCCCGAGGGTGGCGACGTGCAGGCCGCGGTCACCCGTACCGGGGCCACCGTTGCACAGTCCGTGGTCGACGCCGTCGCTGCCCGCAACGCCGGCCGGCGTCCCGGCGACGTCGGTGTGGTTGTGGGTGCTACCGCACCGCTCGGGGCCCTGCGGCTCAACGCCGTCAACGGCCCGATACTGGCGCCCGGGATAGGTGCGCAGGGCGCCTGCATGGCCGACTTGCCGGAGATCTTCGGGGTGGCAATCCGCCACGTCGTGGCAACGACATCGCGTGACCTGCTGCGCTATGGGCCGCAGTCGGCGTCACTACGACACGCCGCCCGGCGAATCGCCGACCAGGCTAGCTCGTTGCTTGGTCCAATGGCCGGACAGCGCGGCGGTGGCACCCCGGGTTAAGCGGCTGGTCGCGTGGGGGATACGGTCGCCGCACTATCCGGAATATCCCTTAGCACTAGCAATCGACGGAGGAGACCGTGGCCCTTCCCCAGCTGACCGAGGAGCAGCGGGCCGCTGCATTGGAGAAGGCGGCCGCCGCCCGACGTGCCAGAGCCGAGCTCAAGGAGCGACTCAAGCGCGGTGGAACCAACCTTCAAGAAGTCCTGGCCAAGTCCGACAGTGACGACATCCTGGGCAAAATGAAGGTCTCGGCTTTGCTCGAAGCCTTGCCGGGGGTGGGCAAGGTCCGTGCGCAGCAAATCATGGAGCGGCTGGAAATCGCCACTAGCCGGCGGTTGCGCGGGCTTGGTGACCGTCAGCGCAAGGCGCTGCTCAGCGAGTTCGGCACCGAATAGCCGCGCAGAATAGTTACGAGCTAATCACGGATCATTCTCTCAGGGTGGTCAGCCACAGTGACCATACTGTGACGATGCGTGAGCCGGGGTCCAGTGTGGCCGTCCGGCCCCGGCTTACCGTCGTCTCAGGCCCTTCTGGGGTCGGTAAGTCGAGCGTGGTTGCCGAGGTAGTGCGGCGCTGGCCTCAGCTATTCGTCAGCGTCTCGGTGACCACCCGCGTGCCTCGTAGCGAGGAACGGCCCGACGAGCATTACCACTACGTGGATCGCGCTACCTTCGCCCGCATGATCGGGCGCGGCGAATTTCTGGAGTACGCCGAATACGCCGGCAACTTCTACGGCACTCCTCTCGGGCCGCTACGTGAGGCGCTGTCCGCCGGACGGCCAACCCTGCTGGAGATCGAAGTACAGGGCGCCCGGCAGGTTCGGGCCGCCATGCCCGACGCACTGCTGGTGATGCTCGTGCCGCCGTCCTGGGAGGTGCTGCACGGCCGGTTGTTCGACCGCGGCACGGAAGATCCCGCGGCACGTGAGTGCCGATTGCGGGTGGCGCGTGCGGAGCTCGACGCGGTGGGAGAGTTCGATGCCACAGTGGTCAACGACGACGTGCGCCGTGCCGCGCAAGAGTTGATAAACTTGATGGGCGGGACGGGCGACCGGACACCTCCGGCTCGACCGCTATGACATTTGAAGGCGTCTGGAGACAACTGAGTGAGCACCCCCACTGAACTGAGCATGCAGGGCGCGTCGTCGGCTAATGCCCCCGAGGGCATTACCAACCCCCCCATCGATGATCTCCTGAGCAGGGTCAGCTCGAAGTACGCCTTAGTGATCTTCGGGGCTAAACGGGCTCGTCAGATCAACGACTACTACGCCCAGCTCGGGGAGGGCCTGCTGGAATACGTTGGACCGCTGGTAGAGCCAGGGCCACGGGAAAAGCCACTGTCCATCGCGCTGCGCGAAATCCACGCCGGACTACTCGAGCACACAGAGGGCCAGTGACCCAAGCCGGGCCCGTCCGGCCGGACCCACCCCGGCGGATCGTGCTCGGCATCGGGGGCGGCATCGCCGCTTACAAGGTATGCGAGGTGCTCCGCCGGCTTACCGAGGCGGGCCACCAGGTCAGGGTTGTTCCCACGAAGGCCGCCCTGCGCTTCGTCGGCGCCCCGACCTGGGAAGCTTTGTCGGGCTTACCGGTGCAACAAGGGCTGTTCGCCGACGTGCCTGAGGTACCTCACGTGCGGCTGGGGCAGACTGCAGATCTGGTTTTGGTCGCCCCGACCACCGCGGATTTGCTGGCTCGGGCCGCTCATGGCCGGGCCGACGATTTGTTGTGCGCCACCCTGCTCACCGCCCGTTGCCCGATTCTGCTCGTTCCCGCGATGCATACCGAGATGTGGGAACACCCCGCCACGGTGCATAACGTCGAGGTGCTGCGCTCTCGAGGGACGGTCGTCGCGGAGCCCGCGTCCGGGCGTCTTACCGGTGCTGACTCGGGAGCCGGCCGGCTGCCGGAGCCCGCCGAGATCGTCGAGCTGGCCACTTTGCTCTTGCGTCGCGCGGACGCGCTGCCACGAGATCTCGCTGGCCGCCATGTGATGATCTCCGCAGGCGGCACGCATGAACCACTGGACCCGGTACGCTACCTCGGCAATCGGTCCTCCGGTCGGCAGGGGTACGCGCTGGCCCGGGTTGCGGCTCAGCGGGGCGCTCAGGTGACCTTGGTCGCGGCGCATACGGCTGATCTGACCGATCCGGCCGGGGTGGAGGTCATCCGAGTTTCTACCGCACGTGACATGCGTGAGGCGGTGCTGAAAGCGGCAGCGCACGCCGACGCGGTCGTGATGGCCGCCGCGGTGGCTGACTTCCGGCCGGCTGACGCATCTCCTCACAAGATCAAAAAAACGCAGTCGGATCCGGACCCGCTGTCGCTGATGCTCAATGCGGACATCCTGCTCGAATTGGTCCGATGCCGTCTGACGGGTCAGGTAGTGGTCGGTTTCGCCGCCGAGACCGGCGACTCTGAGCGCGATGTGCTGGCCCACGGTCGGGCCAAACTCGTCAGCAAGGGCTGCGATCTGCTGGTGGTCAACGCTGTCGGGCGGGGCGGTGCGTTCGAGGTCGACCACAACACGGGCTGGCTGCTCAGCGACGACGGCGTGGAGACCGAACTACCCGTGGGTCCCAAGAGCTTGCTGGCTTCGCACGTCTGGGACGGCATCGCTGCCCGCCTTGAAAGGTTCGCACCTCCGTCGCCAGCTAAGCTCCGCGAGGGAACCTGATCATCGTCATGATTGCCCTGTTCGGCCTGGACGCGGCGGTCACCATCGGTCCGCCGGTGATGGCAGCCGCCTTCGGCGCCGGCACCGACGGCTTGGGCGCGCAGCTGTCCGCGGGCCTAGTGTCCGCTGCCGTCGTGCTGGCGACCCTCCTGGTCGTGCTGTCCGGGCGGCACCGCAGCCCGGCCGCTGCAGAATGATGCCTCGGGGCTGTCCCGCGAACACGTGTAGGGGCGGGCATCCTCAGCCGCGGGTCAAGGACATCGTCTTCGTCTTCAGCCCAACCACCTCAGGGCCGGCGCCGCACGGGACTGACGGGGCGTTCTGGTAGACCCGCCAGGTGAGTGTCGGCCGATCCCGTCGTGGGCAGCGCAGCCCGGCCGCCGCGCTGCCCGTTGCACGGGTGTGCGTGGACACCCCCCTGGCCCACTTGGACCGCCCCTTCGACTATCTCGTATCCGCTGATTTCGACGAGACGGCCGCGCCTGGCGTGCGCGTACGGGTGCGTTTCGCCGGCCGGTTGGTAGACGGATGGCTGCTGGCTCGGGTCGAGCGATCTGACCACCCAGGCCAGCTGGCCTGGCTCGACCGGGTGGTCTCCGCCGAGCGAGCCCTCAGTCCCCAGATCGCGGCGCTCGCCCGGGCGGTAGCCGATCGGTGTGCGGGCACCATGACCGACGTGCTGCGGTTGGCGGTGCCACCGCGGCATGCCCGCACCGAGGCGGAGCCGCCCGCCCGTCCCGCAGCGTGCCCAGCACGGCCGGTGGCCGATGGTTGGGATCGCTATCCGCGCGGGCCGGCGTTCCTCGACGCGCTGCATCAGGGTCGGGCGGCGCACGCCTGCTGGCAGGCAGTGCCGGGGGAGGACTGGGCGGCACGGCTCGCGGAGGCCGCCGTCACCGTCGCCGCCGCCGGCCGGGGTGCGTTGCTCGTGCTCCCCGATCACCGGGATACCGCGCGGGTGCACGCCGCGGTGTCGGCGCTGGCCGGACCCGACGCGGTGGTCACTCTCGCTGCTGAGTCGGGACCAGCGAAGCGGTACCGCCGGTGGCTGGCGGTGCGTCGGGGCGCGGTCCGCATCGTGGTCGGTACCCGTGCTGCGGCCTTTGCGCCGGTCATGGACCTTGCACTGATGGTGCTGTGGGACGACGGCGACGACCTGCACGCCGAACCGCGGGCCCCCTACCCGCACAGCCGGTTGGTACTCGGTCAGCGTGCCGTGCTGGAGGGGGCGGCGCTGCTGGTGGCCGGCTACGCCCGTACCGCCGAGACGCAGTTGTCCATCGAGACCGGGTGGGCGCACGAGATCGTCGCCGCGCGCGAGGTGGTGCGGGCCGCTGCGCCACGGGTCACCGCGATCGGGGAGGACGACACCCAGCTGGCCCGGGATCCGGCGGCCCGCGCGGCCCGGCTGCCCGCAGTGGCCTTCGAAGCTGCCCGCGCGGCGCTGAGCCGCGATCAGCCGGTTCTCGTGCAGGTGCCGCGGCGCGGCTATGTTCCCGCGCTGGCTTGCCAGCAGTGCCGCGCCATGGCCCGCTGCCGGCGCTGCGCGGGCCCGCTGGCGCTGCTCACGGCCGGTCCGGCCACCTGCCGGTGGTGCGGCACTATCGAGGCCGCTTACCGATGCCCGACCTGTGGCGGCGCCCGGCTACGAGCGACGGTGATCGGGGCCCGCCGCACCGCGGAGGAACTTGGCCGCGCTTTTCCCGGGGTGCCGCTGTATACCTCTGCCGGGGGAGAGGTGCCGACGGGCATTCCGCCGGGACGGTCGCTGGTGATCGCCACGCCTGGGGCGGAGCCACTGGCCCGATACGGGGCGGCGTTGTTGCTGGATGCCGCTGCGCTGCTGGCTCGCCCCGATCTTCGCGCGGCCGAGGAGGCGTTACGGCGGTGGATGGCCGCGGCGGCGATGGTGCAGCCGGCAGCCGACGGCGGTCGGGTGGTGGTGGTCGCGGAGGCGTCGCTTGCTGCTGTGCAAGCCCTCATCCGATGGGATCCGGCCGGGCACGCCGCGGCCGAGCTGGCGGCGCGCGCGGAGGTTGGTTTCCCGCCCGCGACGCGGATGGCCGCGTTGGATGGTGCGCCCGCCGCGCTGGCGGACGTGGTCGGGTCACTTGATCTACCACCGGAGGCCGTGTTGCTCGGTCCGGTGCCTATCGTGGGGGAATCCGAGGGCGAACGGGAACGGTTGTTGATCCGCGTTCCCCGCTCCGATGGCTCGGTTCTGGCCAGCGCGTTGGCCGCGCTGCAAGCCGGGCGCAGCGCGCGCAAATCGCCTCACGCGCTGCGGATCCAGCTCGACCCGCACCAGTTGGGCTGACGCACACACCGGGCATAATGCGCTGGTGCCCGTCCACCCCACCCGTCCGAGCCCGTGCTTCGGTAAGGCGCGCTGAGGGTGCGGCTCGTCTTCGCAGGTACACCGGACGTGGCGGTGCGGTCGCTGCAGGCGCTGCTGGGCTGCGACCGGCATGAGGTCGTCGCGGTGGTGACCCGGCCGGACGCGCCAGCCGGACGCGGGCGACGACCGACCCGTTCCCCGGTGGGAGCGCTGGCCGATGAAGCCGGGTTGGAGGTGCTCACGCCGCGCCGCCCGGCGCAACCAGACTTCCTGGCTCGACTGTCCGCGCTGGCCCCGGACTGCTGCCCGGTCGTCGGCTACGGCGCGCTGGTGCCGCGGGCGGCGTTGGACATCCCCGAACACGGCTGGGTGAACCTGCACTTCTCACTGCTGCCCTCCTGGCGGGGTGCGGCGCCGGTCCAGGCCGCAATCCGGCACGGGGACAAGATCACTGGCGCATCGACCTTTGCATTGGACGAGGGGCTGGATACCGGCCCGGTGTACGGCACGGTCACCGAGGTGATCCGTCCAGAGGACACCGCGGGGGAGCTGTTGTCCCGACTGGCCAGCTCTGGAGCGGCCCTACTCGTCGCCACCTTGGATGGGATCGCGGACCGGACTATCCGCCCGGTGCCCCAGCCGGCCGATGGCGTGTCATACGCACCGAAGCTCACTGCGCAAGACGCTCACGTGGATTTCAGCGCCCCGGCTTTCGCCGTGCATCGCCAAGTGCGCGCAGTCACGCCGGTCCCGGGAGCCTGGGCCCGATTCAGGAACCAACGCATCGGCCTTGGTCCAGTGCGCGTCGCCGATGTTCGCGACGTTGATGGGCTCGCCCGTGGTGAGCTACTTGTGGCCAAACGCGAGGTGCTCGTTGGCACGGCCACCGGAGCGGTGCGGCTGGGTGACGTCACCGCGCCAGGCAAGCGAGCGATGCCTGCCCCGGACTGGGCCCGCGGTGCCCGACCGGAGCCTGGGGAGCGGTTCGAGTGACGGCGACCGCCCTGGTACTGACATGACTGTGCCGCGCAAGCCGTCCCGACCGTCTCGTCCTGGGCCCCCCCGGCGGCGCTCCGGGCCGTCCCGGCCACCGGTGGATGACCGGCCTCGGCAGGCGGCGTTGGACGCTTTGGCTGCGGTGCGCGAGCGCGACGCGTACGCCAATCTGGTGTTGCCCGGCCTGTTGCGGCAGCGCGGGATCAACGGCCGCGACGCCGCGCTGGCCACCGAACTGTGCTACGGAACATGCCGCGCGAAGGGTCTGCTGGATGCGGTGCTGCAGTCCTGCGCGGACCGCCCACTCTCGGAGATCGATGGCGAGCTGCTGGACGCGTTGCGGCTGGGCAGCTACCAGTTGCTGCGGACCCGGGTGCCGCCACACGCCGCGGTCGCCACCACCGTGGACCTGGTCAGAGCCAGTCGTGGCAGTGCTGCGGCTGGCTTCGTCAACGCGGTGCTGCGCCGGGTCGGCGAGCAGGACGAACAGGGCTGGGTACAGGCGGTAGCGCCGGCCGCTGACGACGACCCGGTGGGCCACCTCGCGATGGCGCACTCCCATCCGCGGTGGATCGCACAAGCCTTCGCCGACGCCCTCGGCGGTGACCTCGACGAACTCGCCGAAGCGCTGGCCGCCGACGACACGCGCCCGCTGGTACACCTTGCCGCGCGACCAGGGCAGATCAGCGCCGCCGAACTGGCCCAGCTGACCGGCGGTCAGATCGCTCCGTACTCGCCGTGTGGTGTGCATCTGGCCGACGGTGGTGATCCTGGTGAACTGACCCCTGTACTCGATCACCTGGCTCAGGTGCAGGATGAGGGCAGCCAGCTCGTCAGCCTGGCGTTGGCGTCGGTGCCGCTGGATGGCGCCGATACCCGCTGGCTCGACCTGTGCGCCGGGCCGGGAGGCAAGGCAGCCCTGCTCGGTTCCCTGGCCGCGACGCGCGAGTCCGCCGTAGATGCCGTGGAAAAGGCCGAGCATCGGGCCCGGTTGGTCAGTCAGGCGTGCGCTGGATTGCCGGTGACAGTGCATGTCGTCGATGGCCGGGACAGCGGGCTGCCGGAACGAGCCTACGACCGGGTGCTGGTAGACGCACCATGCACTGGCCTGGGAGCCCTGCGACGCCGCCCGGAGGCGCGCTGGCGACGGCAGGCCGACGACCTCGCCGGTCTGGTCCGGCTCCAGCGGGAACTGCTGATCGCGGCGTTTCGATTGGTCCGCCCAGGGGGCGTGGTCGCCTACGTGACCTGCTCACCGCACCTCGATGAGACAGTGGGCGTGGTCGCGGACGTGGTGCGGCGCACGGGTGCCGCGCAGCTCGACGCCAGGCCGCAGTTTCCCGGCGTCCCCCGGCTCGACGACGGGCCGTACGTCCAGCTGTGGCCACACCGCCACGGCACCGACGCGATGT
>JAODNG010000444.1 GCA_025465385.1 Pseudonocardiales bacterium | reverse complement strand
TGGGCACCGGCGACGTTCTCCATGCCGAACGAGACGCGGTGCTGGCCTGGCTGCGGGTCGAGCCTGTCGCCCTGCGGATGCTGAAGTCCGCCGCACTGTACGGCCGGGTCGCGCGGCACAACGCGCGGTCGCTGCTGGTGTCGCTGGCGGCGTGGCGGGCCCGCGTCACGGGGTCGGGGCTGGTGCTGGATGTCGACCTGAGCCGGCTCGCGGTCGCCCGCCGCCCACCGCTGGAACAGCGAGCCGGCCACTACTACAGCAAGGCCGCGGTGCTCGACGCCTACGAGGTGCTGCGCCAGCTCGTCGACGCCACCGACAACCTGCGCGGCGCGTTCGTCGCGGTGACGGTGCCACCCGAGCTGATCACCGACGACACCCGCGGCCTGCCCGCCTACAGCGCCCTGCACCTGCGGGTCATCGACGAGATCCGTGACCGCCGCCGCGCCAACCCGTTCGCCGCCCTGGTCCGGCTCGAAACCCGCCTGGAGGTGGTCCGATGAAAACCTCGGGCCGGCTCGCCGCGCGGCGCGCGGTCGAGGCCCTGCGGTCGGGGGTGCCGAGCAGGGACGCGGTGGCCGCGCTGGGCAGCGGCCAGTCCGACATCGAGGACCGTTTCATCACCCTGATCGATGGGATCGGCCAGGTTCGCACCGGGTCACGAGGACTGCTGCTCGGTGGCGGGTTCGGCGCGGGCAAAAGCCATGTCTTGGAACACCTGACCCACCTGGGTCTAGATCGCGGGTATGCGGTAAGCCGGATTGTGGTGAGCAAGGAGACGCCGCTGCACGACCCGGCCAAGGTGCTACGCGCCGCGGTGGAGTCCGCGGTGCTGCCCGACGGGTCGATCGGCGCGGTAGCCGAGGCGGCCGCCAGCCTGGATTCCGGCAGTCCGGCCTTCGCCGAGCTGATGCGCTGGGCCGGCGGCGCCGGCACCCCGGTCGACGAGTGGTTCCCGTTGACGCTGACCCTGCTCCCGCGGGTGCAGGCCGGCGAGGACAACTTCGCCGACGCGATCATCCGGTTCTGGTCCGGGGACCGTCTCGCCGTCGCCGAAGTCCGTCGGCACGCCAAGTTCGCCGGGCTGAGCCGTCCGGCCCTGGCCGCGGTGCCCGCGCGGGAGCTGGCCCGTCAGCGGTTCCGGTTCCTGGCCCGGCTGTTCGTCGCGGCCGGCTGCGAGGGCTGGGTACTGCTGTTCGACGAGGTCGAGCTGATCGGGCGCTATACCTTGCAGCAACGGGGCCGCTCCTACGCCGAGCTGGCCGGCTGGCTGCAATCCGACACGGACGACCCCGCGTCGCCGCTCGCGACCGTGTTGGCCATGACCGATGACTTCGACGCCGCCGTACTCACGGCGAAAAACGACCGGCAGGTGGTCCCGGCGAAGCTGCGCGCCAAACAGACCGGCGAATGGGACGAGATCGCCACCCGAGCCGAAACCGCCATGGGTCTGGTCGAGCACGACATGCTCTTGCTCACCGCCCCCGACACCGACGAGCTCAACTACGCCTACCAGCGGCTCAAGGCCCTGCACTCCGAGGCCTTTGGCTGGAACGCCCCTGACGTGACCGGCCTGGAACGGCTTGGCACCACCCGGATGCGCCAGTACGTGCGGGCCTGGATCAACGAGTGGGACCTCGTCCGGCTGGACCCAACGTATCACCCACGCACCCAGGTCGCCCCGGTCACCTTGAGCTATGCCGAGCAGCCCGATCTCGACGTCAGCGAGCACACGGACCGCTAGCAGTAGCCGACCGTGGTCCGCGGTCCTCAATCACCCGTCTACGGTGGTCAGCAGCAGGATGCGGTACACCGCTGGTAGCGGGACTTGGTCCACCGCGATCACCGCCCCACCGTCCCAGCTCAGCGAAGCTCCACTCGCCCCTCGGACACAGGGGGCGCCGCTGGTGTAGGGAGCCAGCGCCGCGGTCGCGGAGTACGATCGCGGCGTCCTGGGTGTCGGCCGAACTACTGAGGAAGAGCTGCCGACCGGTCACCGGGTCGATCCCGCCGGAGATCCGAACCTGGTACGTGCTGCCCAGCTGTCGGATGCCCGTAAGATCCTTCGGAGCCTGCTTCCTGCGAGCCATGCGGGCGAGTGCAGCCACGGTTTAGTGGTCAGTTTGATGGACAAAGATCTATCTGCACCGTCAGATCGATCTTGCTTCATTGCTTCGCCGCTGGTCAGCCGCGCTTTATACCAGGTGCGCGCCGCTCTTCCTCGGACAGGGATCGGGCTGAGGTAGCTGCGCGGCCCGGGTTGGCGATTGACGGATAGCTCCGCGGCCGGGCGGCACTGTTGGCGGTAGTTCAGCCCTAGCACCACCAGGTCCCAGGCCCTGCAGATTGATCCCAACGATCCGGCATGCCACGAAGTTGTTCATGCCCTGGGCAAAGAGCTGAAGATAGCGGTGGAGCGCGAGCGTCATCGGCGGTCGCCTCGGTGGCTTCCAAGGGCGGCGAACCTGGGGTGGCAGGAGGGCCCCGGTCCGGGTGCTTGCGCTGCACCGCGCCGGACGTGCTCGGATCTGCGCGTCGCTGAACACACCCACTTGGGGTCGCGGCCTGCACGCTACCTCGGCGGGTTGACCACCCAGGCGACGATGAGCATCACCTCCACATCCTCTGCCGCCCACTGGACCATTCGTGCGTTGACGTGGCACTGGGATGGGGGATCGGAGTACCGCCATCCCGAGCGATCCGATCACAGCCGACCATTCCCTCCACGCGGCCGTTGTGCGATTCAGGTCACAGGTCTTGGGTAGATCAGGAGACGCTCGAGTCGGAGGTGCCGGGTGAAGCCGTTTGTGGTCAACCGACACGGTCGTCTGGTGTTCCCGGCGAATTTCCTCGGTGAACTGGACTTCTCCGTCCTCGACACTCTTGATCAGTTCACCGCCGTGATCGGGCGGGATTTCGAGGCGAAGGCGCCGACCGGGACCGATCTCCTGGACCGCGTCGAGTCCGGGGCCTACCCCGGGCGTTTCGAGCTGCTGCGTGACCTCGGCCAGAACCTGTTCTGGGTCAACAGGTACTCGATCACTATGTTCGAGAAGCGGCCCACGCGTTGGCGCGACGTGGCCAAGCATCGCGATGACGTCTTCCTGCCGGTGGTGACTCCGTGGGAGGACGGTGAGCGCAAGGTGGCCGCGGTCGAGCGGGCCTACCGTGAGCTGCGCGCGACGTGGGACGCCGACACTGAGGACAAGGTGTTCGGCCTACTGTTCGACGTGTTCCGCAACAAGCTGCACCACGCTACCGAGCTGCCGACGATCAAGCCGACGGTCGCCGAGTTCTTGGAGCGGCCCGAGGCCCTGACGTTCGTGATGCCCGACCACGATCCGGACTACCCCGTCTTTCAGACCGGGGAGATCCTCGACGCCGACGAGAAGGTCCCCGAGCTGGAGGCGCTGATGCGCTGGGCCATGGTGCTGCACAATCAGTACCCGTGGGACCGCTCCCGCACCGAGCTGCGCCGGCCCGTCGAGATCGGCGACGACGACTTCGTGGTTGTGTTCCACCCCCGTAACCGCGACGTGATGGCCTTCATCGATCGGGTCAAGAGCACCCGTGCCGCCGGTCGAGGCGCCGTCGGGCGGACCCGGCGCGGGCCGATCGAGACCGTCGCACCCGCCACCCCGTACCCGCCGGTAAGGGTGCGTGAGGTGTTCGCGATCCAGCCGGCGCTCGAGGCGCTGGCGATCGTGCGCGGCGAGCACGTCTGCGACAACGTCGACGTCATCCGCAACGCGAGCTTCTCCTGGTCGCCGATGAGCGCGGCGGAGATCGGCGCTAAGACCGGCATCGAGCAGCGCCGCTACACCAGCCGGGAGCTGGAGCAGTTGGCTCTCGACGCCGCCCTGGCCGCGCTCGCGAAGTCAGGCCGGGCGGCCGAGGAGATCGGGGCGGTGCTGGTCTGCACCTGCACGAGCAACCGGCAGATCCCGTCGGTGGCCTGCTGGTTGTCCGGCGAGTTGGGTCTGCTGCAGACGCACGCCTCGGTCGATCTGGTGGCGGCCTGCGCGGGGCTGCCTTACGGGCTGGCCGAGGCGGTCCGGCAGCTGCAGGAGGTCCAGCGGCCGGTCCTTTTGGTGTGCGTGGAGAAGTTCTCCGACAAGATCGGCAGCGCCCGTACCTCGCGGATGATTTTCGGGGACGGCGCCGCCGCGATGGTCGTCGCCCCGGCCGCCTCGGGCGCGCCCTGCGACGTCGAGGTCGTGCAGACATACGCGGGCGGCCCGCACAGCGAGGTCAACTCGATCATCTGGCCGAACCCGGTGTTCGACAACGACATCACCGTCTACGGCCCTGAGGTCAAGTCCCTGGTGCAGCGCTACCTGGCCCAGATGATCGACGAGCTCGGCGCCCAGCCGGATCCGGACGACCCCGGAGGCACGCTGCTGGAGGGCATTGAGCTGATCGTCCCGCACCAGGCCAACAAGACGATGATTCTCAACCTCGCAGGGAAGGCCGGGCTGTCCGCCGAGCAGCTCTACTTCAACATCGAGACGATGGGCAACGTGTCGGCGGCGAGTATCCCGATCGCGGTGTACGACGCCGTGCGCGACGGCGTGATCACCCGTCCGACCCGGGTCTTCACACCCGGCTTCGGGGCCGGCGCCGTCGGCGGGTACGCGGTGCTGCGCATCGACCCCGCGATCATGGCCGACGAAGTGGTACTGGACGACGTCCCAGGTGCCGCCGGCGGCGGATCGGTAGCACCATCACGGGTGACCCGTACGACGACCGACGACATGCGTGCCGCCTTCGGCGAGTGATCCCATGAGCCAGGGAACTCGACCAGCCTTCCACCGCGTCGCGATCGTGGACCGGGGCGAGCCCGCGATGCGGTTGATCAACGCCGTCCGCGAGTGGAATGCAGAAGGGCGGTCGCCCCTACGGACGATCGCCGTGTACACCGCCGTTGACCGGCGCGCGATGTTCGTCCGCGAGGCCGACGAAGCGGTGCTGATCGGCCCGGCGGACGCCAAGGAGGGAGCCGCGTTCGGCCCCTACCTCAACCATGCCGAGATGGAGCGGGCGCTGCGGGCGTGCCGGGCCGATGCGGTGTGGCCGGGCTGGGGGTTCATGTCGGAGAAGGCCGAGTTCGCCGAGCTGTGTGACCGGCTCGGGATCACGTTCATCGGCCCGGCCGCCGCCGTCATGCGCCGGCTCAGCGACAACATCGAGTCGAAGCGGCTGGCCGAGCAGGTGGGAGTGCCGCTCGCGGCGTGGAGCGGCGGTGCGGTGGCCGACCTGGAGCAGGCACGGGCACAGGCCGAGACGATCGGCTACCCATTGATGGTCAAGGCCATCGCGGGCGGCGTCAAGCTGGTCAACTCCCCCAACGAGCTCGACGAGGCCTTCGAGCGGGCGAGCTCGGAGGCCTCGAAGGCCGCCGGGGACGCGACCGTATTCCTGGACCGGGCGATCCGCGGCGGCCGGCACCTCGAGGTGCAGGTCGTTGCCGATACCGCCGGCACCGTGTGGACGCTGGGCATCCGGGACTGCAGCGTGCAGCGGTGCAACCAGAAGGTGGTCGCGGAGTCGGCCTCGACGGTGCTGGGCGTCGAGCAGGAGGAGCTGCTGCGCTCGAGCGCGGCCGAGCTGGTCCGGGCGGCCGGCTACGTGAATGCCGGAACCGTGGAGTTCCGCTACGAGCCCAAGGAGCGGCTGCTGTCGTTCGTGGAGGTCATCCCGCGGCTCCAGCTCGAGCATCCGGTGACCGAGGCGACCACCGGGGTCGACATCGTCAAGCTGCAGTTGCACGTCGCGGCGGGAGGGAAGCTGGCCGACGTCGCGCCGGGCACCCCGCCGGAGTCCGGGCACGCCATCGAGGCGCGGCTCACCACCGAGGACCCGGAGCGCGGGTTCGCCCTCGCGCCGGGTCTGATCCAGCACCTCGTGCTGCCCACCGGCCCGGGCATCCGGGTCGATGCCGGGGTGACTTCCGGCGACGTCATCCCGCCGCAGTACGACTCGATGATCGCCAAGGTGATCTCCTGGGGCCGGGACCGGTGCGAGGCGCGGGCCCGGCTCTCCCGTGCGCTGCGCCAGACCGCCGCGGTGATCGACGGCGGCACGACGAACAAGGCGTTGCTACTCGACCTGCTGGACCGGCCGGAATTCGTCACCGGCGAGATCGACACAACCTGGCTCGACACGGTGATGGCCGAGAGCTATGCCCCGCCGCGGCGGCTCGACGTCGCTCTGCTGGCCGCCGCCGTCGAGGCGCACGACGCGCACGTGCAGCGCCAGCAGGACCGGCTGTTCACCTCCGCCGAACAAGGCCGCCCCGAGGTCGGGCATGACTCCTGGTACCAGGTGGACGTCCGCGCGGCCGGCGAGGCCTACCGGCCGCGGGTGGCCCGGTCCCGCCCGGCCCGCTACCGGGTGGAGTTGGACGGGCACGCCGTGGACGTCGACGTCGAGCGGGCCGGCCGGTTCGAGCGCCGGCTGACGGTCGGCGACCAGACATTCGCCGTGCTCTCGGTCGTGCAGGGCTCGGACTACCTGGTCGAGGTCCAGGGCGCAGTGCACCGGATCTCCGGTGGTGAGGCCGGGCTGATCTGCGCCCCGGCGCCGGCGATGGTGGTGGCCGTCCCGGTCAAGGCGGGTGACGTGGTGGGAGAGGGCGACGTCGTCGCCGTCCTGGAGAGCATGAAGCTGGTGACGGCGCTGCGCGCGCCGGTCGCGGGCCAGGTCGCGGAGGTTCTGGTCGACGCCAACACCCAGGTAGAGCGCGGCACCACGTTGGTCCGGATGGATCCCGGCCCCGAGCTGGACGGGGTCGGGGACCCGCCATCGGACTGCCGGGCCGATCTGAGCGCGCTGCTGAGCACGGGCCTGGCCGATCGCGGCGCGGCGGCCACTGCGGACGACGCGCTGGCGGCGCTGCGATCGCTGGTGCTGGGCTTTTACGTCGACGAGCGGGAGACGCGCTCATTGCTGGGCGGTCTCGCCGCCGCGCGGGCGGCCCTGCCCGCCGAGGACCCGAGGTTGCTCGTCGGCGAGATCGAAGTGCTGCGGATCTTCGCCGAACTGTGCGCGCTGTCGCGTAACCGCCGGGTGCCCGACGGGATGGAGGCCGAGGACGAGTCCGCCGTCGACGCCGAGGCCACCCGCAACCCCCAGGAGTACCTGTACGCCTACTTGCGATCCCGGGACGCCGACGCGGAGGGGTTGCCCGAGTCGTTCCGGATGAAGCTGCGCCGCGCGCTGACCCACTACGACGTCATGGACCTGAAGTCCTCGCCGGCACTGGGCCCCGCGCTCTACCGCATCTTCCTGGCTCACCGCCGAGCCAGCGCTCACGTCCCCGTGGTGTCGGAGCTGCTGCAGTGGCGGTTGCGCCACCCGGAGTCGCTGCCCGACGATGCTCGCGACGGTTACCGGCTGGTACTCGACCACCTGGTGTCGGCCACCCAGCTGCGGCACCCAGTGATCGGCGACCTCGCCCGGCAGGTCCGGTACCGCTGCTTCGACGCCCCGTTGATCGCCGGAGAGCGGGCGCGGGTGCAACATCAGGTGCGGGCCGAGCTCGACCGGCTGTCCCCCGATCCCGAGGTCCGGGCGCTCCAGATCAACGCCATGGTCGCCTCCGGGGAGCCGATTCTCGGCGTCTTCGCCGAGCGGCACCAGGTCGCGATGCTCGAGGTGATGACCCGGCGGTACTACCGGATCCGGCCGCTGGAGCACGTCCAGGTCACCCAGCATGACGGTCCCCCGCTGCTGATGGCTGGGTACGTCCACGACGGGCACGGCTACTCGCTGGTCGCCACCGTGGCCAGTGGCAGGGACGCCGACGGCGCGGCTGTGGTCGACCTGTACCGACTCGTCGATGCGCTCCCGGCCGACCGCACCGCACTGATCGACCTCTACGTCACCTGCGACGTGGACGGGGACGCTGATGGCGGCGCCGACCCCGACGCCCACGCCGGGCGGGTCAGCGACAAGCTCGGCACCATCCCGGCCACGGTCGGCCGGGTCACGGTCGCGGTCCGCCGCCCCGACGGCGAGGAGAGCAGCGGGACGACCTGGTTCACCTTCCGGGGCGCGCCAGGCGGGGATGACGGCGGTGCGGGGGCACCGGTAGAGGACCGGACACTACGCGGCCTGCACCCCATGGTCGCCGAGCGGCTGGGCCTGTGGCGGATGTCGGGATTCGAGCTGACCCGGCTGCCCTCGGCCACCGACGTCCACCTGTTCCGCGCACAGGGCCGCGAGGTCGCCGACGACCAGCGGCTCATCGCCCTCGCCGACGTCCGCGACCTGACCACACTGCGTGACGACGGCGGCCGGATCCGAAGCCTGCCGCAGCTTGAGCACATGCTCGATGCGTGCCTGGACAGCCTGCGCTGCGCCCGCTCGGCCGACCGGAGAGCGGCGCAGCTGGAGTGGAACCGGGTGTTGCTCTACGTCTGGCCGGTCATCGACGTCCCGCTCACTGATCTCGAAGAGGTCCTCCGGTCGCTGGCCCCCCGCACCGAGGCGCTGGGCTTGGAGCAGGTGCTAGTGCAGTTCCGGAGTGCCGATGCCGGTGATGCGACCGGCGGCCCGCGCGAGCTGACGTTGCGGATGTCCCGCCCGCCGGGCGCCGGGCTGGCGCTGGGTATCACCGACCCGCCGATCGCCCCGCTGCGCGAGCTGGACGCCTATGCGCAAAAGGTGATCCGGGCCCGTCGCCGCGGCGCGGTGTACCCCTTCGAGCTCGTTCCGCTGATCACCCGCTCGCCCGACCGCGGCGGCGCCACCGGCACGTTCGCCGAGTACGACCTCGACGAGTCCGGGAACCCGGTGCCGGTGAACCGGGCGCCGGGTTCGAACACCGCGAACCTGGTGCTCGGCGTGGTCACCACCCCGACCGAGCGCTACCCGGAGGGCATGACCCGGGTCGTGCTGCTCGGTGACCCGACCCAGGCGCTGGGCGCGATCGCCGAGCCCGAGTGCCGCCGGGTTCTCGCGGCCATTGAGCTGGCCCACCGATTCGACGCGCCAATCGAGTGGTTCGCCGTGTCGGCCGGCGCGAAGATCGCGATGGACAGCGGCAGCGAGACCATGGACTGGATCTCCCGGGTGCTGCGCGGGATCATCGAGTTCACTCAGAAGGGCGGCGAGATCAACGTCGTGGTCACCGGCATCAATGTCGGCGCCCAGCCGTACTGGAACGCCGAGGCCACGATGCTGATGCACACCAAGGGCATCC